>JBDHHM010000270.1:0-2748 GCA_039589355.1 Gemmatimonadota bacterium
CGCCGGAAAGAACCCGTACGCTGCCTGCGTCTGCAGCCAACCGCCGGCCAGCGCCTGGCGCTGGTAGCGTTCCAGCCTGGGCTCGAACTCCTCACTCAACAACCTCTCCCACTCGGCGCCCTTCGCGTTCTTGGCGCCCCAATGCAGGCGATACAGAGTGTTCAGGTCAATGAGCGGGAAGAGCTCGGCTAGCGGCAGGCGCTCGAGGACCTTGACGCCCCAGAAGGCCGGCCGCGGAATCTCGATGTCGCGTAAGAGGCCGCGCGGGCCGGCCAGGCCGGCACGCATCGCCTTCGCCCGCTCCTGCAGAGCCTCGCGCTTCGCGACACCCTCGTGTATCTCCCGACGGCGCGCGCGCAAGAAACCTTCACGACCCTCCCGGTCCTGGAGCGCCTCGACCGTGGCGAGGCCCGCGAAGGCGTCCTTGCAGTAGAACAGGCCCGACGGGTAAACCATCTCTTTCTCCCGGTCGACGAACGCCGCGTTGCGCACGAACGACGGGTTGATCGCGGCACCGCCGACGAGGACGGGATAGTCGAGTCCCCGGGCGTGCAGCTCCTGGACACAGAGCGGCATCTGCTTGGACGTGGAGACCAGCAGGGCCGAGAGGCCGATGGCATCGGCGCCCACCTCCTCCGCCTTGGCGATGATCGTGTTGATGGGGACCTGCTTGCCCAGATCGTAGACGGTGTAGCCGTTATTGCTGAGGATCGTGCCCACCAGGCTCTTGCCGATATCGTGGACATCGCCGTAGACGGTGGCCAGCACGACCTTCCCTTTCGTCTCACCCTCCAGGTGATCGAGGTAGGTCTCGAGACGCGCGACCGCCTTCTTCATCACCTCGGCCGATTGGAGCACGAAGGGGAGGATGAGCTCGCCGGCCCCGAACTTGTCGCCTACCTCCTTCATCGCCGGCAGCAGTACGTTGTTGAGGACCGAGACCGCCGCCTCGTTGTCGCCACCGCGGCCCTCGATCGCGGCATCGACGAGATCCTCGATCCCCTTCTTCTTCCGGTGGAGGATCATCCAGTGGATGACCTCCTCTGGCGTCATCGTCGCGGTCGGATCGACCTGCTCGGCCTGTTCAGCAGTGTGCTCCTCGAAGTAGGCGATGTAGCGCGCCAGGGCATCTTCGCGGCGATCGAAGATCAGATCGTCGGCGAGCGCGCGCTGTTCCTCATCGACCTCGGCGTACGGGACGATGTGGGCGGCGTTGACGATCGCCATGTCGAGGCCGGCCTCGACGCAGTGGTGGAGGAACACGGAGTTGAGTACGGCGCGGGCCTGAGGCTGAAGCCCGAAGGACACGTTGGAGACACCGAGGCTCGTGAACACGCCCTGCAGCTCGCGCTTGATCCCGCGTATCCCCTCGATGGTGTCGACCGCCGAGTGCCTGAATTCCCGGTCGCCCGTCGCCAGCGTGAAGGTGAGGGAGTCGTAGATCAGGTCCTGCGGCCGCAGGCCGTAGTCACCCACGCAGATCTCGTAGATCCGCCGCGCAACCTCGAGCTTCCGCTCGGCGGTCTTCGCCATACCTTCTTCATCGATCGTCAGGGCGATCACGGCGGCGCCGTGCTCGACCGCGTGCGGCAGCACCGAATCGATGCGGGCGCGCCCGCTCTCCAGGTTGATGGAGTTGATGACCGCGCGACCCGGGTTGGCCTTGAGGGCCGCTTCGACCACGTCGATCTCCGTCGTGTCGACCACCAGTGGCGCCGGTACGCCCTGGGCGAGCAGCTTGACCAGGGCGCGCATCTGATCGGCTTCGTCTTGCCGCTCGGTGAGCGCCGTGCAGACGTCCAGCAGGTGCGCGCCGCCCTCGACCTGCTCGCGGCCGATGGTGACGATCTCGTCGTACTCGTCCTCGAGTAACAACCGCTTCACCCTGCGCGAGCCCTGGCTGTTCACCCGCTCGCCGATGAGCGTGGGCGCTGGGTCCTGGGCGATCTCGAACGCTTCCATCGCGCTGGAGACGCGCGGCACGCTCTTAGCATCGCGGGCCAGCGGCTTCTGGCCCCAGACACGCTCGACCACGAGCTTCATATGCTCGGGCGTGGTACCGCAGCAACCGCCGACGATGTTGACGCCGATCTTCCGCACGAACTCATCGTGAGCATCGGCCAACTCGTCGGGGGTCAGGCCGTAGACGGCCACACCGTCCACGTTGTGCGGGATACCGGCGTTGGGGATCACACTCACGGGAAGGTCGGTGTTCTCGCACAGGTAGCGGATCGGTAGCCGCATGTACTCGGGCCCCGTGGAACAGTTGAGGCCGATCACGTTTATGCGCAGCGCCTCGAGCGTTACCAGTGCCGCCTCGATACTGGTGCCGAGGAGCATGCGGCCGGAGGTGTCGAGGGTGGGCTGCACCTGGATCGGGAGAGTGACGCCCGCGTCGCGCAGCGCCTTCCTGACGCCGGCGACCGCCGCCTTCATCTCCAGGATGTCCTGGCCCGTCTCGATTATCAGCAGATCCACGCCGCCGGCGATCAGCCCCTGCGCCTGTTCCCGGAAGACCTCCAGCAGCTCGTCGTAGGTGATGTTCCCGAGCGTCGGGTCCGAGGCGCTGGGCAGGTAACCGGACGGCCCGATACTCCCGGCCACGAAGCGGGGTCGGTCCGGGGCGGCGAACTCGTCCGCAGCCTGGCGGGCGATGCGGGCGGCGGCCTCGTTCAGCTCGACGATCTTCTCGGAGAGCCCGTACTCGGCGACGCTCAGGCGGTTGGCACGGAACGAGTCGGTCTCGAT
>JBDHHM010000271.1:0-2903 GCA_039589355.1 Gemmatimonadota bacterium
CGCAACAGGTCCGCAGCGTACTCCGGCCAGCGCGTCGCAGACACGCTCGCCGCCAGATGCCGCACGCCACCCAGGCCTTCGGGGAACGCTCTAACACATTCCTGGAAACGCTCCCACTGCTCCCGCGAGGGCGTCTCGTCCTCTTCGTCAGCCGAATGGAAGTGGGCGAAGGTTCCCTCCCACTCGAGATCGTTCTCGCAGGCTTCCAGAACACGAGGCAACCACTGTGCGGCGGCCGCGTGGTGGAAGCCGCAACGGCCGATACCCGTGTCGATCTCCAGGTGGAAAGGCAGACGCTGGTCGACCCTCTGGGCGCAGGCCCGGTAACGTTCCAGCCGGTGTGCTGAAGAGGAGGACTATCCGGCGCTGGATTCCCCGCTCGCGCAGCTCCAGCCCCTCAGCGAGGGCGGCCACACCGTAGCCCCACGGCTCCAGGGGCTCCAGAGCACGGACCACAGGGCAGACACCAACGCCGTAGGCATCCGCCTTGATCACCGGCAGCATGCCGACCCGCGGCTTGGCCCGCTCCTGCAGGCTGTCGTAGTTTGCAACGAGCGCAGCAAGATCCACATCGACCCAGGCACGCACGCTGGACAAGTCTTGTGTACCCATCGATTAAGTATCGGCCGTCAGTATATCCGGCCGCCATCACGGATGCAAGAAATGCCTGATAATAGGGAACTTCCGCAAGGCGGCGTCCCGCCTGGACCCGGCGTCCTCGACCGGGCACTCGACCTGGTCCGCTTCCTCCGTGCCGGCTGCCCGTGGGACGCCGCCCAGACACCGGTTTCACTCACACCCTACCTGCTGGAAGAATCGCTGGAGCTGGCCGAGGACATCATCGAGGGCGCACCCGACGACAAGCTGCGCAGCGAGCTCGGTGACCTGCTACTCAACGTCGCCTTCCAGGTCGTGCTGGCCGAGGAGCGCGGCGCCTTCAACGCCGAAGACGTTGTAGCGACCCTCGAAGCCAAGATGCGGCGGCGGCACCCGCACCTCTACGGCGATGCCGAGGAGCGCCCCCATTGGGAAGCGGAGAAGGCCAACGAGCGGAGCAGCGACGACGTCTTCGCGGGGCTGGCACGCCGCCTCGATCCGCTCTCCCGCGCCCAGCGGCTTCAAGACCGCGCGGCCGGCGTCGGCTTCGACTGGGAGCACCCCAAAGATGCGTTCGCAAAGGTGCAGGAGGAATCCGAGGAAGTGGCCGCCCACCTGGACAGCGGCGAACGCGATCCCCTGGAGCAGGAGATCGGCGACCTGCTGTTCGCCTGCGTCAACGTCGCACGGCTCTCCGATCTGCATGCCGGCACGGCACTACGCCTGGCGAACGCAAAGTTCGAGAGGCGCTTCAAGCGAATGGCGGTTGTGGCTAAGGAGCGCGGCCTGGTCCTCGGCGAGGCGACGCTCGAGGAGCTTGATGCCATTTGGGATGAGATTAAGGAGGGTGACCGGTAGACGGTGGCCGGTGCGCCGGTGCGCCGGTGGCCGGTAACTTCGATGTTCTAACTTCCACCGGCTACTGGCTACTGGCTACTGGCTACTGGCTACCGGCTACCGACTACCGTTGCCCGGCCCGAAGACTAGGGATACAGCCGGTTGAGGGAGCGCGGAAACGCAATACACTCCCGTATATGCGCGACGCCGCAGATCCAAGCGACGGTGCGCTCCAGACCCAACCCGAACCCGCTGTGCGGGTAGGTCCCGTAACGACGCAGGTCCAGATACCAACCGTACGCCTCTTCCGGTAGACCTTCTTCGCGGATTCGCGCCAACAGCCTGTCGTAATCGTCCTCGCGCTGGCTGCCACCGATGATCTCGCCGTAGCCCTCGGGCGCGATCAGGTCGTCGCACAGCACGGTCCGCGGTTCCTCCGGATTCTCCTTCATGTAGAAGGCCTTGGCCTGCTTGGGGTAGTTGTAGACGAAGACGGGCAGGTCGTACTCCTGCGCGACCAGCGTCTCGTCCTCGGCGCCCAGATCGTCACCCCACTGGATCGACGAGCCGAGCGACTGGACTCGCTCGATCGCCTCGGTATATGAGAGGCGTGGGAATGGCGGCCGAACCGACTCCAACTTCGATAGGTCACGCTCGAGGTCGTTCACGAGCAGCTCGCGACACCGCTCTACCGCCCGCTCAACGATGTAGCAGACCAGCTCCTCCTGGATGCGCATGTTGCATTCGCTATCGCACCAGGCGATCTCCGGCTCGAGCATCCAGAACTCGGTAAGGTGACGGCGTGTCTTCGACTTCTCGGCCCGAAACGTCGGGCCGAAGCAGTAGACGCGACCCAGCGCCGCCGCGGTGGCCTCGTTGTAGAGTTGACCCGTCTGAGCGAGAAAGGCGCTGCCGAGGTCGAAGTATTCGGTGGCAAAGAGAGTGCCCGCCGACTCGCCGATCGACCCAGTGAGGATTGGGGTGTCGACGTTCACGAAGCCTTGTTCGTACAGGAAATCGCGAATCGCCCTTACTACTTCGTCCCGCACCCGCATGATCGCCACCTGCCTGGGCGTCCTGAGCCACAGGTGGCGGTGCTCAAGTAGAAAGTCGACGCCGTGTTCCTTGAGCTGGATCGGATACTCTTCGGCCGACGGCCCGACGACCTCGAGGTCGGTCAGCGAAAGCTCGCAACCGCCGGGCGCCCGCTTGTCCTCCCGCACCGTGCCGCTGACCTTTACGCTCGCCTCGTAGTCGAGCTGCTCGAGCCGCGACCATATATCGGGAGACACATCGCCCGCACTCATCACGCCCTGCACCAGCCCCGTGCCATCGCGTACGATCAGGAACGCGATCTTGCCGCTCGAGCGCAGGTTGTGCACCCAGCCGAGAACCGACACGTCGTCGCCAACGTGCTCAGCCAGTTCTTTGATATAGACGTGTTTAGCCATCGTTCATGCGCCCTGGTT
>JBDHHM010000272.1:0-3868 GCA_039589355.1 Gemmatimonadota bacterium
GAGCGGTTCACGGTCTACGACGCAGCGGACCAGGTGGTCGTCACCTTCCCGGACGCGACGCCGCTTCCCCTCGCTCTCGGGGACGAAGGTGGCGGGGCGTTGCTGGCCGCCGCTCGTCGTGGGAACGCCGTCGTCGACCTCGTGATGATCGACGACCGTCCTACCTGGCTCGCCTACCTGCCGGGTGAAGGCTCCCTCACCGTTGCCACCGTGCGAGCGGAGATTGGACCGGCTGACGAATTCGCAGAGGCCGTGGCATACGACATGGCGCTCTACATCGGTACGACGCGCGCCCTAGCTTCAGGGGAAGGCTGGCCGAATGAGCTCTCGCGCACGCTGATCGACTCGCTGGCCGGATTCGATCGGGCGCTGAACGTCGAGATCGACGGCGAACAGCACGCAACCGCGCCATTCAAGGATTTCGACGAGTGGGACGTCACCGGTGCTATCGTGGTCAGGGGAGCTAGCCCGGACCCGCTCCTGCCATCGCCGCCGTTCGTCGGGATGCTGGCGCTGGCGCTTGCCGCCGGCCTCGCGGTTTTCTTCGTCGCTCGAGTGACCCTCGACGCTGCTGACCCGGGCGGCCCACGCCGCCTGCGGCGCGGTTTCGCCCTGGCACTCGCTCTACCTGCACTCGCCGCCGCTGTGCTCGCCGCCGGCGATGCAAGGGTGTCGGCGCGGGGCACCGACTCGCTGCTGGCGCTGGCCGGAGGTCTAGTCGCCCAAGCCGGCGACCCCGGCGCTATCCCCATCGATCGGCTCGCCAGGCTGGCGGGCGCCGACGTGGTCCGGCTAACCGACGACACGGCCGCCGCCGCGACCGTCGATGTCCCGGTGGAAGCGCTGGCGGCGCTGGAATCGGAAGCGGGCCGGATTCGGATCGGCGGACGCCGGTTCGCATGCCGGATAGTCGGTTCCGACGGAGCCGAGAAGCTCTTCCTGCTGACCGACCCGCTAGAGGACTCGCGGAAGACCGTCCTCTTCTGGCTGGCGGGCCTGTACGGCCTGCTCGCCGTCGGCGCGCTGATCTACGCCAGCCTCGTGCTCTCCGCCGGCAGCGCGATGGAGCTGCGCGAAACGACGGCGGCCTGGAGTTTCATCGCGCCCTCGCTCGTCCTGCTGCTCGTCTTCTCCGCAGTGCCGCTGCTCTTCGCCTTTTACCTGAGCTTCCACGGCTGGAACCTGCTCGAGCCGGGGAAGCCCTTCGTGGGGCTACAGCACTATATCGAGCTGGCGGGGGACGGGCTGTTCTGGAACGCGGCGAAGAACACGGCGATTTACGCGCTCTACGTGCCGCTGACGATGGGATCTTCTTCCTGCCGTACATCACCAGCTTCGTCGCGATCTCCATCGTCTGGCAGTGGATGTACGATCCCAACTTCGGGATCTTCAACTGGTCCCTGGGCCTGGTCGGGCTCGGGCCGTTCCCGTGGCTCAACAGCCCGGGCACGGCGCTGTTCGCCCTCATTATTATGGCCGTCTGGATCCACATCGGATTCCAGATGGTCATCTTCCTGGCCGGCCTACAGGCGATACCGAACGAGCTGTACGAGGCGGCGATGATCGATGGCGCCGGACCGTGGCGGCGCTTCCGGAAGATCACGCTGCCGATGCTCAAGCCGACCACGTTCTTCGTGCTGGTCACATCGATCATCGGATCGTTCCAGGTGTTCACGTTCGTCTACGTGATGACGGAAGGCGGACCTTTGCACGCCACCGATGTGATCGTCTACCACATCTATCAGAACGCGTGGCAATTCCTGCGCATGGGCTATGCCTCGGCGATGAGCTGGGTGCTGTTCGCCGTTATCTTCGCGATCACGCTGCTGCAGTTCAGGCTGCTGGGCCGAAGGATGGTGCCGAGCCGATGAACAAGCGCGCCGCCAACACTTCCGTGTACATTCTGGCCGCCGCCCTCGGCATCACTATGCTCGTTCCGTTCGTCTGGATGCTCTCCACATCGCTGATGGACGAGTTCGAGGTGTTCCAGTTTCCGCCGCGACTGTGGCCCGCGGACCCGGTGTGGAGCAACTATCCGAACGCACTCACCGCCGCACCGTTCGCCCGCTTCTTCCTGAACTCGGCGGTCATGTCGCTGTTCATCGTGAGCGGGCACCTGTTCACCGCCGCCACCGCCGGCTACGCCTTCGCGCGCCTGCGTTTCCCCGGCCGCGACAAGGTCTTCGTCCTCTTCCTGGCCAACCTGATGGTGCCGGTGATCGTGCTCCTGATCCCGCGTTTCCTGCTGGTGAACGCGGTGGGCTGGGTAGACACCTACATGGGGCTGATCATCACCGAGCTGGTGGGCGTCTGGGGAATCTTTCTGATGCGACAGTACTTCCTCTCGATTCCCCGCGAGCTGGAGGACGCCGCCCGCATCGACGGGGCCGGCGAGTGGCAGGTGTTCTGGAAGGTGGCGCTGCCGCTATCGAAACCCGCCCTGGCGACCGTCGCGCTCTTCTCATTCGTCGAGACCTGGAAGAGCTTCCTCTGGCCGCTAATCGTGACCCGCTCGATGGCCATGCGACCGGTCGAGGTGGGGATCGCCGCCTTTCACGGCTTGTACCTCAGCAACTGGCCGTACCAGATGGCAGCCGCGGTCGTCGCCGTCGTACCCATCCTGCTGCTCTTCCTCTTCACCCAGCGCTACTTCGTGCGCGGCATCCAGCTGGCTGGGCTAAAGTACTAACCGGGAAGCGCCCCGGTCCGCATTTAACGTCCGCCCTTCGTTCGACGCCTCATAAGATGGAGCCGGGGAACTACGCCCAGTTGGCCGGCCCGGGCCACCCTAAGGCCCGATGTTCTCGTCCGCCCACCCGTCCCCTGTCACGAGGAGGGAGCCGTGAAGTCCAAGCTGTGGTTAGCCACTCTGCTGCTCATCGTCCTGGCCGCGCCCGCACAGGCCCAGAGTCCCTGGAAGCTCGGGGTCGGAATCAGCCTCAATCAGTTATTTGCCAGTCTCGATGAGGAGTCCACGTTCGCCATACCCATCAACAACCTCCACTTCCCGGTAGCCTTCGGCCAGCGCCTGCTGCTGGAGCCCGAGGTCGGCATGACCAAGGGCAAACAGACAGTCGAGGTTCTGGGTGTGAGACAGGAGTTCAAGGCGACTATATGGCGGCTCGGAATAGGAATCTTCTATCGATTCCCGGCGACCGATGACCTGCGTGTCTACGTCGGGCCCCGGTTCAAGTGGATCCGAACGACAGCCTCCGAGGACGACGGGACCGATAAGACCGAGTTCGCCGAGACCGACGTATCCATCGGTGCCGCACTGGGCGGCGAGTACTTCTTCTCCTCGCATTTCAGCCTGGGCGGAGAAGCGCAATTCAACTACATCGACCTGGGTGAGCCGGACGTCGAGATCGGGGACGTCGTCGATCTCAGACGCAAGATCTTCACGACCGACACGCTGGTGATGATTCGCTGGTATTTCTAACGCCGGAGCCGCGCCACATACCCGCCGAGCTCGTCCCGGAAGACGACCTCGCACTCGAAGCCGGCGGCTGCTGCGTGTAGCGTCAGAGTCTCCGAATCGGCGTACAGCTCGCGGAACGGAGGGCCCCTCTGCCCTTTGTACTCAAGCGTGATCCACGCCTCGCCGTGGTGGGTTTCGTCGCCGGCAATGGCCACCTCCACCGCGGCATTTCCAGGCTCGCCAACGACGCGCGCCGGCCCCGAGTCGAGTACGATCTGGCCGTCCGGTTCGAGTAGCCGCGGCACCTCGTCCAGGAAACGATCGAGGCCCTCCAGCGTCCCGAGGATCCCGATCCCGTTCATCATCATGAGGATCGTGTCGAACGGCTCGTCCTCGAACTCCCACACATCGGCCAGCCGAGCATCGCGTACGCCGGCCGACCGCATGATC
>JBDHHM010000273.1:0-2932 GCA_039589355.1 Gemmatimonadota bacterium
CCAGCGCCGCCCCTTCGCCGAGTACCGGGACCGTCTCGGCCTCGAAGACGTCGGCGATCGTCTTGCACCAAGAGGGTGAGTTGGCGAGTCCCCCGGTCAAGCGGATCTCGCGGGCAGTCACGGGCATGCGAGTGAAGCCCTCGTAGAGGTTGAGCACGTGCCCTTCCAACACGGCCCGGCAGAGCGTTGCCGGCTCGAACTCGGCGAGACCGAATCCGAAGTAGAGCGGCGCTGCATGCGGCAGGTCGGGCGTGCGTTCCCCTTCGTACCAAGGCACCAGCACGCGGCCGTGGTTGCCCGGCGGTGTGGTTAGAACGGCCCAGTCGAATCCCCCGTGGGTCAGCCCGAATCTCTCCAGCGCTGCGTTGTAGCCGTTGGCCATGTTCGAGACGCAAAGCAGCGGCAGGTAGCGGCCCGTGCTGTCGCAGTAGGCGGCGATCTCACCGGTGGGGTCGATGAACGGTTCATCCAAAACGCTGCAGGCCGTCCCGCTCGTCCCCAGGCTCACCGTGACGATCCCGGGCTCGAAGTTCCCGGTGCCGAGCGCGCCGTACATGTTGTCGCCGGCGCCGGCGTCGATCCGGCAGTCGGGGGGCAGGCCGAAGCGGGCGGCAACGCTCACCCCGACGTTCCCGATGGTCCGATCAGCGGGCCGCACCGGTGGCAGCTTCTCGGGCAGCTCCGGATCGATCGCCTCGATGACCTTCCGCGACCAACGACCGGTGCCCGGATGCCAGAGCGCCATCCCCGACGTGTCGCCGGGCTCCATGACCGCGACCCCGCTTTCCGCTCCGCCGGTCAGGTACCAGTTGATGTAATTGTGGACGACGAAGAGCGTACTGGCACGAGCGTAGGTCTCGGGCTCGTGGCGGCGCAGGTGCAGAATCTTGGGTGCCGTGTAGCCGGTGCGCTGGCTGTTACCCACCTCCTCGATCATCGCCTCGGGCCCGCCCGCGGCCTCGGTTAGGATCCGGCACTCCTCGGCGGTCGAGAAGTCGTTCCACAGCTTGGCGCGCGGCCGGGCCAGGCCGCCATCGGCGGTCAGCGCCACCAGCCCGTGTTGCTGCCCGGAGACCGAGATGCAGCGGATCCGATCCACGGGAACACCCGCTTCACTCAACCGCCCCAGCAACAACTCAACAGCCTCGATCCACATCCGCGGGTCGGACTCCGAGACCCCTTCACCGAGTCCGGCGACGGCGCCTTCCTCGGTGCCATAGCCCGGCAGGTCGCGGTCGTAGTCGACGCGGTCGACGTGCTTGACCGTTCCAGTCTCCACGTCAATGACGACGAGCTTGCAGCCTTGGGTGGAAACGTCCAGACCGGCGAACAGCGCTTCCATGACCGTCTCCTACAGGTTCGCGATCAGAATCTCTTCCAGCTCGCCGCGATGCTCGGCGGGGCGGAGGTGGCACTCGAGGATCCGCTCGTGCGGCAGCCGGGCGACACGTTCCTTCATCTTTTCCAGGCCATGTATGTTGAGCTCTACCGCCTTCTCGATCGGTATGTTCTCGGGGTTGATGTCGATACCGAACCAGCCCTTGTAGCCCACGGCCCACAGCGCGTAGAGCAGCGCTTCGGCCTCGTGCGGGTTGACGACCGCAACGTTGTTGTCCTGGTCGTAGTTGCCGTCAGGCTGGCTGTTCCAGTGGGTGTGGGCCAACCGGCCTTCCAACGCGACGAGCGAGAATGCGGCGGGCAGCATCTCGAAGCCCATCTTCACGTGGCCCGTCTCGGGGTTGAGCCCGACCAGCGCGTGACCTTCCTGCAGCAGGCGACGGTTGTCGGGATGCTTCAAGCGCGCCTCGATGCGCTGGGCGGCGAGGATGCCCTCCGCCGTAGTCCGGTAGATGTTGTTGGCGGCGGGCTCGTAGGGCTTGGGCTCGATGGCGACCCTTACGCCCGGCACCTCGTCCATCGCCTCGGCCATCGTGCTCTCGAAGCGATCCCACATTGCCATGAAAGGGGTGCCGTGCAGGTACCGGTAGCCGTCCATCCCCGGCCACGAGATGGCGACGTCGGCTTCCAGATCATGGATCAGCCGCAAAGCACCGACAGCTACCTCTTTCGCATGCTCCCGTACCGCGGGGTCGGGGTTGGAGAGGCTGCCGAACTCGAACCGTCGGTCGAAGAAATGGGAGAAGGGGACGGCGACCAGCCGAACACCGGCCTCGTCACGCAGTCGCCGGTAGAGATGGGCGTTCTCCTCGTTGACCTCGGCCGGGTAGTGCGCCTCGATCCCGGTTACACCCAGGTCGGCCATCGCCGCCGCCATCTCGATCCGCTCCTCGACCGAGGCCTCCGGAACGAAGCGCTCGTGGAAGCGGCCGCCGCCGGGTGTGAAATACCAGATCCCGACCGAGAACCTTAGCTCGAGGTCGCCTTCCAGATTCCTCAGCATCTGCTCGGGATCACGGGCCAGACGCTGGTCCCGCAGATCAGCCAGTTCGTATGCCATCGCTGCTCTCCATGCTCGGTTCCTGGCGCCAGGGGTGGGCGCGCACAGGGGTCACGAGATACAACTTCCCGCTCCGATGCCCACCGCGTCAATTGCCGCCCCCAACCGCTGGGCCACCGGCTGGCATCATTGTGACCCTCGGCCGGCGCGTCTATATATGAGCGCACTGGGAGTCGATCGGGAGACCCAATGAACACTTTCCATCCGCTGGACTGGCTCGTGGTCGGCGCCTACTTCGCCGTGCTGCTCGGCGTGGCCTGGTGGTGGGCGCCTACTTCGCCGTGTTGCTCGGCGTGGCCTGGTGGGTGCTGCGACAGAAGCAGGAGACGTCGACCGATTACTTCCTCGCCGGCCGTCACGTCGGCTGGTTCGTGATCGGCGCCTCGATCTTCGCCTCCAACATCGGCTCCGAGCACATCGTGGGGCTGGCCGGCACGGGGGCCAAGACGGGCGTGGCCATGGGGCTCTACGAGT
>JBDHHM010000274.1:0-3974 GCA_039589355.1 Gemmatimonadota bacterium
CCCGCTCGGCTGCCGGCGGCGGTGCGGCCGGGGCCTCGTCCTCAGGGATCTGCGCTACGGCACCGCATTCCGGGCAGCGGCCGCGGCTGGCCTCGCGATCGGAGCGGCTGCTGAAAGTCAGCAGCTCGCCGCAGTCCGGGCACTCGACGTCGAGGCTGAGCGGCTCGATCAGGCCGTAGAACTTTGAGCGTGAGATACCGAGCTCCTCGGCCAGGCGGCCGGCGGGCTTGGCAGTGCCCCAGTAGAGCTGGTTGGCTTTGGCCGCGAGGCGGCCGGCATTACCCTCAGGCATAAGCACTTCCCGGCTCGCGATTGGACTTCGGACGTGCTGGCGCTTGCTCGCCAATGTAAGTTGAGCGTGCTGGCGGGGGCAATCTGGAGGTGGCATGTCCGGGATACAAAAGCTGAAAGCGGTTCGCGCCGTCGTGAGGCCCGACAAGCGCGGCGACTACCTGGAACGCTGGAAGACTTACGCGGGCGCGGCGAAGGGCGCAGGCGCACAGGTGTGGCTGTTCGAGGACCAGGTGCTGCCGGGGCGATTCTTCGAGTTCACGGAGCACAAGGCGGCGGAGGGGATGGAGGGAAAGTTGGAGGCAGCGTTTCGGGAGGCGGGCGTGAAACGTGTGTGTGTGCGTCGGGAAGGGGATGAGGCGTTGTATAGGGAAGTGATTTTCGGTAACCGGTAACCGGTAGCCGGTAACAAATGTGAACCGGTTACTGGTCACCGGTCACCGGCTACCGTCCGGGGGATTGCTCAAAGGCAACGGACCTTATGTTAGACGAAGGGCGCTACCAATTATAAACCGTCCACCGCCGGCACTCGTCGCCCGTGCAGACGATGCGAACCCGGAAGGCGGAGCCGGTCCTGGGCGGACCCTGGTGGTCCTCGACCAGGCGGGCCGTCTTGGCGCCGCAGACGGGACATGGCGGTTCGCCGCCGGGGATCGGGTTTTCCCGGTCGGCGCTCTCGAGCTCGGCTGCGTGAGCGGCCTCGTAGAGAGGCCCGGGTTCGTAGCTGGATCCGCTGTTGTTAGCGTCGTTCATATTAAGAACCGTATCGTCTATGCCGAAGTCAGATCTGCATGAGCTTGCCGAGAAGTATCGACCGGAATTCCCGGTCTTCCGCGCGGCAAGTTACCTGAACTCGTGCTCGCTGGGCGCGCTGTCGCTACGATCGCGCGCGGCGCTCGGCGAGTTCGCGGATCTCTGGGACCGCTGGGGCGCCTCGGCCTGGTACGAGCACTGGTTGAACGCATGCGAAGATGTCCGCGCTGCGTTCGCCCGGTTGGTTGGGGCCGACGTCGGCGAGAGCGCACTGGCGCCGAGCATCTCGGCCGCGCTCTCGTCGATCGTGAGCGCCATCGATTTCGGCGTTCGCCCCAAAGTAGTGACCACCGAGCTCGATTTCCCGACCGTAGTCTACCAGTTTCTGGCGCGCGGCGCTGACGGCATCGAGACCGAGGTGCTACCGTCGCCGGACGGCGTGAGCGTGCCGCCGGAGGCGTTCGCCGAGGCGATCGACGAGCGCACGGCCCTGGTGGCGACCTCGCACGTCTACTTCACCAGCGGCGCGATCCAGGACGTGGCGACGCTGGCGCGGCTCGCACACGAGCAGGGCGCGCTCTGCCTGATCGACGCATACCAATCTACTGGCCAGCTTCCGGTGGATGCCAGGGAGCTGGGCGTCGACGTCCTGCTCAGCGGGGCGTTGAAGTGGCTGTTGGGCGGCGCGGGGCTGGCCTACGTCTATGTGAGGGGGCCGCTGATCGAAGGGCTCGAGCCCACCGCCGTAAGCTGGTTCGGTGTCGAGGACCAGTTCGTCTTCGACCCGACCCGGTTCAAGCTGCGGGGCGACGCGCGGCGCTTCGAGCTGGGCACGCCGGCGGTCCCGACCGTGTACACGGCGCGGGCGGGGCTTCAGCTGATAGAGGAGGTCGGAGTTGAGCGGATCCGCAGGCGCGTGTCGTCGCTTACGGAAGACTTGCTGCAGCGGGCGCTGGCGGCCGGATTCAAGGTACGGAGCGCCGCCGCCCCGGAGCAGCGCTCTGGGATCGTGATGGTGGAACACCCGGAGCCCGCGGCTGCGGTCCGGCGTCTGACGGACGCCGGTGTGATCGTCGATCACAGGCCGGGGGCCGTCCGCTTCTCACCGCACTTCTACAACACCACCGATGACAACGAGAAGGCGATCCGGGTTCTAGCCGGTTGATGTCGCGGTGCGGTGGCGCAGCAGTGCCCGTTGATGAGGGAACGGCGGGCTCGTAGGTTCTGAGGTCTCGTGCCTAGGAGATACGATGTCGAGATACTTCACAGTAGAAGAGGCGAACAAGACGCTGCCTCTGGTGCGGCGCGTAGTGACCGATATCGTTGCAGCCCACAGCGAGCGGGTGGAGCTCATCAAGGAGTACGGCCATCTCGATCACGATCTCGAGACGATGACTACTCGCCGCCGCGAGCTTGACGGGCTTCTGAACGACCTCACGGAGCGGATCAACGCTCATATCGACGAGCTGGAGAAGATCGGTGTCGTGTTCAAGGGATTCGAACCCGGGCTGGTCGATTTCCATGCGCTGATGGAGGGCCGCGAGGTCTTCCTCTGCTGGAAGCTGGGCGAAGCGCAGGTCGAGTACTGGCACGAGGTGGACGCCGGGTATGCGGGGCGGCAACCGTTGCCCGGGCAGCTGGAGGTGGTAGGATCGGATGGGAATGACGCTGGAGAGCACGGCGAGCGGCCCGACCGTCCGCTTCGACGGCCGGGTCCTTTTTCTGACCGAGGACCCCGAGCTTATGCGCCGGCAGCTGGCCGGCGAGGATCTGGCTTGGGATCCCTCGATCAAACTGCGCGATGACATCTCGACCGACGAGATCACGCCGGTGTGGGTCTGTTATCACTACGACGAGAAGCTCGGCGAGTACCCCTACGTCGGCCTCGAGTGCCGTGGCGAGCGGCCGATCGGTGAGAATGATGTGAAGAACGGCGGCTTCGTCGCCTGCGTATCGGGCAAGCGGCGCGGCAAGGGCTCGAGCCGGGAAGCTTCGCCGTTCGCCGAGTTGAGCGCGGGCATCCGGATCGTGATCGCCGAGAACATAGAGCGGATCTATCGCGAGAACTGCCAGAACCTCGGGCTCTTCACGTCAACGGACTTCGGCCTGATCGGGCGCATCCGCAATGGCGAGGCGATCCCGCTCTCGGAGTTCACGGAAGGTGCCGATCCGATCACGAAAGAGATCATCGAACGTGGCGGCCTCTTCGCCTACAACGAGGCACGCGAGCAAGGTGAGGTTTCGCCACCGTCGCCGGGGACCCCCGCGGGTCGGCCGATGACGGTAGCGGAGAAGATCCTCGCGAGCCGCTGGATAGGGGACCTGGTGAAGGACGAGGTGGGAGTGTCTGCGGTAAAGCCGGGCGACACCGGCTTTGTGAGGACCGACATCCGGTTCTCCCACGAGTATGTGACGCCGATGGCGGCCGGCCTGTACGGGCAATACACGCCGGACGCCGGGATCCGCGAGAAAGACTCGGTGCTACTGTTCCGGGACCACCTGGGGATGCTCGACCTGGTGATCTCGGAGGAGAGAAAAGCGGCCGGCCTCCTCGACCTGGCGGGCGGCCTTGCGAAGCGACAGAAGGAGTTTTCCGAGGAGCAGGGGCTCCGCCTGCACGGCGATCTGAGGGAACGGAAAGGCTCGGAGGGGATCTGTCACTCGATCGTTTATGGTCACTACGCTACCCCCGGCCAGGTGATCGTTGGCAGCGATTCGCACACGCCGCATTCCGGCGCATTGGGGACGGTCGCGTTCGGCGTCGGCTCGACGGCGATCGCCAGCGCCTGGGTGACCCAGGACGTACGGATCTCGGTGCCCGAGACCGTCAAGATCGACATCACGGGTCGCAAGCCGGAGAACGTGACGGCGAAGGACATGGTGCTGGAGGTCCTGCGCCGGCCGTTCGTGAAAGAAGGTGGAGCCGTCGC
>JBDHHM010000275.1:0-2668 GCA_039589355.1 Gemmatimonadota bacterium
ATTCGGGGATTCCCGAACTCCCGGATAGCCGGCGTTGCCGGCGTTCCCGGCGTTCCCATTCCAGTGTTCCCTAATTCCCGGATAGCCGGCGTTCCCGGCGTTCCCGGCGTTCCCGCCGCCAGGACCAGCCTATCAGAAGAACGGCGGCCAGGATGGCCAGCGTGCCCGGCCAGTCGCCGAGGCGCGAGTATAGGGTAAGCCCGTCGGTCGTCTCGACCGTAGCGATGCGGGCGTCGGGGGTGAAGAGGCGGGTCGCCTCGTGGACGCGGCCGCGGGGATCGACGAACAGCGAGATCCCGGTGTTCCCCGAGCGAGCGACGCCGACCCGGTTCTCGATCGCCCGCATGACCATGTGGGCCGGGTGCTGGTAAAGGGCGGCGGTGCGACTCCACCAGGGCCGCTCGCGTCCGAACCAGGCGTCGTTCGTGATATTGACGAGGAAATCGGCGCCGCCGCGCCGGTAGGTCCGTGAGAGGCCGGGGAAGATCGACTCGTAGCAGATGAGCACTCCGAAGCCCGAGCCGTCGACCCGGAAGACCGGCTCTTCGGCGCCGCGGCCGAAGCCGCCGAACCAGGTCAGGAAGCCTCCGATCAGCGGCACGCCGCCTTCGGCGGCCTTTCTGCGCAAGGCGCGGATCCAGCCAATGGGGACGAACGGCACGCGCTCGACGATGGGCACCAGGTAGTGCTTGTGGTAGAACCCGTCGGGCTCGCCCTGCGTGCTCAGATAGAGTGCCGCGTTGTAGTACTCCCAGGTCCCGTCCTCGAACATCTCGTAGTCGAGGACGCCGGTCAGCAGCCCGACCCCGTTCGCTCGCGCGGTGCGCACGGCCAGCGCGACGAACTCCGGCTCACGGTTGTAAAAGTAGGGGATCGCGGTCTCGGGCCAGACTATCAAATCGAGATCCGGATCGTCGGCGAGGGCGGAGCCCATGAGACTATCGATGGCACGGCGGCTCGTGTCCGAGGCCACGTCGCGCTCGAGCTTGAGATCCTCGGGGATGTTCGGCTGAACGACGAGGACCCGGGCCGCGGGCCGCGTCTCGAGGGTGCTCCAGCGCAGCAGCGAGTATCCGAGAGGGACGGCGAGCAGCATCGCCAGGGCCAGCGCCCGCAGCCGCCAGTGGGCCCGCAGGCCCGCCAGCCACCACTCGGCTGCCAGGCCGTTGATCGCGGCCAGCCAGACGGCCACACCTCGGACGCCGGTGAGGTCGGCGAATCCGACCAGCGCCGGGTAGCCGGTCAGCGAGTGCCCCAGCCCGAGCCAGGGGAAGGCGGCATCACCGAGGTGCGCGTGCCCCCATTCCGCAGCCGTCCAGAAGACGGGCAACGAGATCCAGAAGGGGACCGCGTGTCGCCAGCGCATCAGATGGATTCCCCAGCCGCCCAGCGCGAGGATGCCCGACAGGATGATGATGGTGAGGATGTAGCCGAGCAGAGCGAGCCACGTGTAGAAAACGAGCGCGGCGAAGAGCCAGTAGAGGAGCGTGCCGAAATACACGATGCCCATCCAGAACGTGGCGCGCCTGACCGATACGCCGCCGTCCCGGTCGTGCGGGGCGCGGGCCACGAACACCAGGTAAGGGACCAGTGCCACGAACGGCGGGATCAGCAGATGGAAAGGAGGGAACGAGAGGGTGAGCAGTACCCCGCTGACGATCGGAAGACCGAGTTCCTCGCCACGCGGCAGGATGGGGTGCTTCACAGAACGATCTCGCGTCCCTCGTTCGACGACCGGTAGCAGGCGTCGACGATTCCCATCAGCTTCTCCTGCTCGGTGGGCAGCGCCTCTTCGCGCTCGCCGCGAACGACGCCTAGGAAGTAGTCGAGCTCGCGCCGATAGGACGCCGTGTAGATGTTCTCGGTACCGGGCGCCAGGCGAGGGGTCACATCGATGACCTTTCCGTCCGTCTCCCTCTGCACGACGAAGGGCGCCAGCGATCCGGTCCCCAGTTCGCCCAGTGCGACCAGGCCGTGGCGGTCCTTGATCGCGGCGAGGTCCCAGCTCACCTCGACGCTGCAGGTCAGGTTACCCTGGAGCCGCATGAGCACGACCGCCGAATCGTCCACGCCGTCCTCGTCCCGGTCGAGGAGATAGGCGGTCAGCCGCTCGGCCACGGGATAGTCGAGTAACCAGAGGCAGGCATCGATATTGGTGACACCGAGGTCCATGAGCACGCCGCCGCCGCCCTGCGAGCTCATACGCCATTCGCTGATGCGCGGCCGTCGCGCGCGGCGGCGCTGCCAGCTGGAGTGGATGTGGTAGATCTCGCCGAGCTCGCCGGCGCTGATGAAGCGGCGCAGGGCCCAGGCGTCGGGCCTGAAGCGGTGGTTGTTGGCAACCATCAGGGCGCGGCCGGCCTCCTCCGCCACCGCCAGCGTCTGTAACACCTGATCGCGGCTGACGCCGAGGGGCCGCTCGCAGAGCACGTGGGTCCCTGCCTTGAGGGCCGCCTCGGTGTGTTCGGCGTGCAGGGGGTTCGGGGTACAGACGAGGACCGCATCGAGACCTTTGTGCTCGAGCAGGCTCTCGATGGAGGGGTAGATGGACCCGACCTCGAAGCGCTCGGCCACCAGCTTGGCCTTCGGCAGGTTCTCATCGCAGACGGCGACGACCTGCACGCCCTCCTTTTCGTCGAGTAGCGGGATGTGCACGAGTTGCGCGATA
>JBDHHM010000276.1:0-4465 GCA_039589355.1 Gemmatimonadota bacterium
GCTATGCTGCTCGACGTCGAGATGTAGGGCGCGGCGATGAACGACCTGCTCCAGGAGACCAAGGCCGCGCTACCCGCCGACACTGCGACTCTATCGCTACCTGAGCTGTTACGGGCTATCGCCATGGTCCACGACGTGCTCGCGCCCAGAGGAGAGGAGCTCGAGGACAATCCCGCCTTCGTCGAGCCGACGTTCGCCGACGCCATCGCAAGACTCGAGGAAGCGTTGATGGCCAGCCCGATCGCCGGCTACATGACGGACCACTACCGAGGGGTCGTGGCCCGGATGGCCGGTGCAGGCTCGATGGAGGAGTTGGTCGGCGAGTACAACGACGGGCTGGCTTTCGCGGCCACGGTCTTCGAGATGATCGGCTCACCCGTATTCAAGGTGATGACCACGGGCATCGCCACGAAAGACGACTTCGACAAGTGGTACACCTACATTACGCGCTACATCAGGCATCATGCAGGCGCCGAGCATTCGGAGGAGGATAAAGAGACCTAGGGGAGTAAGATCGACGTAGAGTCCCCCACTCGTCACACCTCCACGTCCCACTCGCTCATCACCCGCTGGGCCGCCGTGGCGCCCGACTGCAGGCACGGCTGGTAGCCGCCACCGGGGTTCGTCCAGGCCGAGGCGAAGTAGAGCCCCTCGAACGGGGTCGCGTTGGGCAGCCGGGTCATGAAGGCGTTGGCCAGCGACTGCTCGTAGCCGTAGATGGCGCCCTGCGGGTTGCCTGTGTAGCGCCGGTTGGTGAGCGGTGTGCCGATCTCGATGACGTCGATCATCGAGCTGAGCCCGGGGATCACCCGCTCCTCAGCGCGTTGGATCAGTATCCCGGCGATGCGCTCCTTCTCTGCGTTGTAGGCGTCCTTGCGGCCGGCGAAGTAGTCGGCTTCGTAACTCAGCCACGGCTCGTAGCCGCTGAGCATCAGAACGGCGACCGTTGAAGTGCCGGGCTGCGAGTAGCCCTGGAAGGCGTTGTCGTAGATGGTGACGCTGTAATCGGTCTCGACGGGATCGCAGGCCAGGCAGGCCTCGTAGGCTTTCTCCGGGTCGTGGCCGCTCTGCACGAAGATCTCGAAACCGTCGACCGCGCCACGGATCTCCCGGTTGAGCCCCAGCCAGACGATGAAGCTGGAGAGCGATGGCCGGTAGGACCCGAGCTTCTCCACGTACTCGCGCTGGTCGTCCGACCGATCCACCCCCGCGCCCAACATCTCCATCGTCGCCGGTACGCTGGCGTTGGAGATGACCGCCATCGCCTCGAGGTGCCGTCCGTCGCTGAGCGTCACGCCGGAGACGGCACCGTTCTCCATGGTGATGAACGAGGCCTTCGTGCCCAACATCACCCGGCCGCCGGCGGACTCGATGGCTTCCATCAACGCGTTGCTGAGATCCTGTGAGCGGTCGCGAATGTAGTGGCCGCCGAACCGCAGGTAACCGGCGGTGGCGATGGAGTAGTAGAAGCCGGAGAGCTTTGACGGCGGCAGCCCGTAGTAGTGCCAGAAGGTCGACAGAATCGAGCGTGCCCTCGCGTCGTGGACGTGCTCATCGAGCACGTCGGCCAGCGTCTTGTTGCGAATCCCCCACATCTTCCTGTGGGTGAGCGGGAAGGCGATCCTGTTCAACCACGATTCGGGGTCGAACTCCTTCAACCTACCGCTTCGGGGTCGCGCTGGGGCCAGATGAGGTCGTGATCGGGCGTGATGATGCGACATAGCTCGGGGGTCTCGATCGTCTCGACCCCCTCCAGGATGCCGGCCGCCTCCAGAGTGGCTCGCAACCCACCCTGCGCGCTGGCCGTCTGGTGGAGCGAGACATCGAAATCGAACGGCCCGCGCTGGAAAGTCGTAGCGTAGCCGCCGGGCTTTAGGTGCTGCTCGACGAGCGTCACGGGGAAGCCGCGCCGCGCGAGACACGCGGCGGCGCTGAGGCCACCGAGTCCGCCACCGATGACGACGACCGGTAGGTGCTGCCCGCTGCTACCAGCTTGAGGAAGTCCTTGCGGGAGATCCCGCCCTCGAGCTCGCTACTCACGGCTACCTCCTGTTGCTACTCCAGTCGTGCGAGTGCCGCCCTCGCCGAATCGATCCTGGTATGCAGGGGAAGACCCGGATCGGCGTCCTCGAGGATCGCCACGAATCGACCGTACGCACTTCGGGCCCCGTCCACGTCGCCTTCTGCCTCCAGCGCCTTGGCCAGAACGTAGAGACGCGGGACCTCGTAGGCCGGTTCTTCGACCCAGGGCCGCGACAAGATAGCCAATGCACGCGCCCGGGTCTCGGGGTAGCGGGTCATCCACTCGAACAGCCGGAACCAGAGAGGCTCGAACTGATCGTCGAAGTGTTCCAGCGCCTCTTCAACGTCACGCAGGCCGGCGCTCGGTTCTCCGGCGGCCGCCCTGGCGAACCCCTCACCTACCGCGGCGAGCCGATCCCATGTCCGCGAATCGACCCGGCGCCCATGCTGCCGCGCCCGCTCCGCCGTTTCCCTGATCGCCATGGTGTCGGCGCGGTCGACGGCGGATATCATATGTGCGCGCAGTAAGGCTCCGGCATCATAAGGTGGCGTCCGCCCTTCCAGGAAGTCTGCGTCGACGTGACCAAGCTCGACCGGCAGCTGCGTGTAGCGGCGCTGCCATGGCGCCGCGATCGGCGGCCGGATCGATGGCGCGGCGAACGCCTCGCGCAGCGCGTCCAGACGACCGGACGCCGCCAGTAGCCGCAGCGTCAGGTGCACGACGCGCGACTGGCCGCCTTCCACAGCCAGCCGCCTTTCCAGGCCTGGAAGCAGCAGCTCCTGGGTCGCAGCAGGCAGCTTGATCACCGCACGGGTCAAAAGCCCGCCGACGGCCATGCGGGCCTGCCACGCCATGTCGATCGACCCGATTTCCGTCCGCATGGCCAGGACGAGCGCTGCGCTCAACGCATCGAGGTCGTCCGGGCTTCGTAGGGCTCGCGCGGCGGTTCGATAGGTGGCCACAACGAGCGTGTCTTCGGGCGCCGCCAGTTCCAGCATCGAGAGGTACCGCTCGAGCCGAGCATCGTCTCCCTCTCCTATAGACACCTCGAGCGGATGGATCAGTCCCGGGATGAAGTTGGGGTCCAGATCCAGTACCCGGTCGAAAGGTCGAAGTCGTTCCTCGATCGACACGTCGCGCTCACGGAACGGGTCGGCATCCTGCCGATCGTGGTACTCGTCGTCGACGACGGCGAACCAGACCTCGGGGTCATCGGGATAGCGATCCAGGTAGGCCACGAGCGTGTCGCGCGCCTCGGTCCCGCGCCCGCTCTGCTGCAGCATTGCGGCCAGGACCAGGGTCCGCTCCCGTGCCGGTAGCCGGTCGGCGTAGCGGTTGGCATTCTCGGTCGCCCCCCGCACTACCTCGTCTCTGTCAGTCGACCCGGTCCAGAGCTTCGAGCGGGCCAGCCGGTAGTGCGCCAGCGCGAAGGTCGAGTCGACCTCTACGGCCCGTGAGAATGCGGCCACCGCCAAGTCCCACCTCGACGCGCGATAGAATCGCTCGCCACGTAGGTAGTCGCGGATCGCCTCCGGGTCGCCGGTGGTTATCGCGGCGACATCGAAGCGCGGCAGCGGTCTTTGCGAGCGCCAGATCTCGCGCAGGACAGCGACGCTGAAGCTGTCGACCAGTGCCAGAACATCTTCAACAGGGCCCGTCACATCGACGCCGGCCAGGTAACTCCCACCGACCGTCCACAGGTCGCCCGTGATCTGTACCCGGCCTCCGCCTTCGATGATGTGACCCCACAGGTACGACCCGGCACCGACCTCCGCGGTCAGGTCAGCGGCCTCACCTGCCGTCACCAAGCCGTCCGCCAATCTCTGGTTCCAGCGGTGAAGAACCGTCCTCGGATCAACGGTGCGGATGGCGCCGACCTCGTCCAGGTTACGGGACAGCAGATAGACCATCCCCTCACCCATCACCTCGACGCTGGCGCCCCGGGCGTTGAACGGAAGGACAGCGATCACATCCGCGCCGGGCGCGACTCCGGCCTCCGCGGTTCGAGGCCGCGCCCAGATCGCGACTATTGCGATCAGCGCCACTGCGCCCACGCCCAGGCAGCCGTACACGACCAGCGGCCTGAGGCGGGCCACCACACGCCCCGCCTCACCGCTCGACGTGGCCAGGCGGATGCCATCCGGCGTCACATCGAACAGCCACGACAGGAGCAGAGCTACCGGAGCGCCGGCCAGGCTGACGATTACCAGGACACGGTAGACACCCTCGGAGATCCCTAAGGCGGGAAAGACCAGGTCCGCCACTTGAAGCAGGACGAATACCGCGGCGCCATAGGCGATGCCGACACGGATCACCCGGCGGCGCTTGAGCTGTTCAAAGAACGAAATCGATTCGCGTGGCGGGTCGGTCATGCAGGGCAAACTGCGCTCAGACCGGTGCCCGAGCAAGCGGTCTGCGGTCTCGAGGATCCCATAAGCGCTA
>JBDHHM010000277.1:0-2659 GCA_039589355.1 Gemmatimonadota bacterium
CATCGACTGGATGCTGAAGATCGTCTCGGCCCCGATCGGCAGGTCGCCGCCCCGAGCCGTGACGCCGTACTCCTCGTGCCACAGCGTGCCCGCGCCGCCCACGACCGCGACGGCGGCGCCGGGGATGTCCTGGCCGGCCAGCCAGACGGGGAAGCTATCGCGGAGCGCCTCTATTACGCGGGCGGGTATCGCCTCGGCTGCGTTCCGTTGGGCGGCGGCATGGGTCGGGCACGGCGGCGGGGGCGCCGGGCCGCGCATCGCCAACGTCAGCACTATGCTGCTCAGTACGGAGAATATCGCGGATTTCATCGTTCAAACTCACTCTTATATCATCTCGAAGACACATCCACTTCCCACTGCCGTCCGTCATTCCGGAAGATCGCCGAACGCTTCCCTCATACCGGCCCGGTAACGCTGGAACGCCGCGCGGCCCTTCTCGGTGAGGCTGATCATCGTGCACGGCTTCTTCCCCCGGAACTCTTTCTCGACGGCCACGTAACCGGCCTCCTCGAGCTTCCTCAGATGGGTGGAGAGGTTGCCCCAGGTGAGGCCCGTCCGGTTGACCAGGAACGTGGCATCCATCGCGTCGACGACGTACAGCTGGGTCACGATGCTCAGCCGCGCCGGCGCGTGGACGACCGGGTCGATCCAGTCGAGGGGAGCCGGACCCCGGTCCTTGGGATCGTCACTCATCGATCGTTACCGGCTAGTGGTCCATCACCCAACGGGCCGAGACTTCGAAGGCGAGCGAAGAGGGTGATCAGCCCAACCGCAGCGATCACCGCCGCGGCGGTCCCGAACACGACGGGAAAGCCGTGGTGAGAGGCATAACCCCGGCGCCACAACCACTCGCCGACGAACGGCGCGACCGCGAGCAGCAGCCCGTACAAGAAGTACCGCGGGATGTTCAGGAAGTACGCCGCAAGCGAAAAGCCCACGAGTAGGATCAGCGAGAGAACCATCACAGGGGCCAGGCCACCCCGGGCCGGCTCGAAGCGAAGCGCGAAAAACGCGCCCAGCACGACCGCCACGACGTTCACGATCAGCAGCACGACGGAGAGTTTGCGCAAACGCGCCTGACGATACGAACCCAGTCGAACCACGCCGACTCGGGGGACGACGAGGCGCTGCTTGACCAGCCACAGAGCCGCGTAGACAACCGCCAGAATCGGGACGAAGATCGCCGCGCTCCAGAAGTCGCCCAGCCTGTCACTGAACAGCGGCGCAAACGCCAACATGGACAGGACACTCGCGATCATGATGTCCCAGACTCCGATGTCGAAGGCGGCCCGGAATGTGGCACGCTCCGCTTGCTTGATTTCGTCCTGTATCATGTGTCACCTCACGTTGAGATCTATGCGCTCTCATGGAGAGTACTCTCTGTTACAGAGTACAAGCTAATGGAGAGTAACCCTCCTGTCAAGCCTCTTCCCGGACCGCCGCGGATCTCATCGCTCGCCCTGGGGCTCGGCCCACTCGAAGACGTCCTCGACCGTGGCCCCGAAGGTCCGGGCGATGCGGAAGGCCAGCGCCAGGGAAGGGACGTAGCGGCCCCGCTCGAGCAGCACGATGGTCTGGCGCGTGCAGCCGGCGCGGTTCGCCAGCTGTTGCTGCGTCATCTCGCCGTGCTCGAAGCGCAGCCGGCGGATCTGGTTCCTGATCTCAGCTTTCGCCATGGCTGTGCCACCCCGCGTAGCCCATCAGGACCCCGACCTCGCGGCTCAGTAGGCCCACCACGATGGCCGACCAGAGGATGAAGTACGGGTAGTCGATGGGGATCGCCTTCTCGTCCCAGTAGTACTCGGTGAGCCCGATCGCCCAGGCGGCCAGCACCAGGAAGACCGCGATCAGCGACACCGTCAGCGCCCGGCTCCTGATCGCCCGGTCCCGCTCGTCCTCCACGACCTCCGACTCGCCCGCCGGCGGGCGCGTGAGCCGGCGCATGGCGAGGTGTGCGATCAGCCAGACCGCGAATAGGCCATAGGTCAGGAGCCTGAAGCCCAGGTCCTGGTAGTAGGTCGCCGGCCCGTGCGTGATGAAGACGGCCAGGATCGCGACCGACATCGCCGCCCCGATCCCCAGCCCCCACCAGGCCCGCCGCTGCTGCGGCGACATCGGGACCTCGCCGCCGGCCTCCGCGCCGGCCGGCCCGTCCCGGAAGCCGCCGCGCACGAACGACCACATCCCCGCTCCGAAGAGTATGAGCCCGACTAAGGCGATCATTGCCCAAATCAAGGGTGTCATGAGGTTTCTCCTGCTACCGTGGGTCCGGCAGGGTGCCGGGTCTGAATTACACGACATAATGTACGGAATAACTGATATTATGTCAAGTATTTCTATCACCCGCGGTGAGGGTTGGTTGATCGCCCTGCAGGATACTTGAGGTCCAGGCGGACAACCGCCGACTTGTGTAAAGCATCAAGCCTGAATACTTTATTCAAACCGGGTTGTGGCTCTCTCGGTTTCTGCAAAAGGGTGCTCCATGAAACCCTCTGTTCCCCAACGGCTTCCTCTCGAGGACCTCGACTGGGCGGCGCTGTTGCCAGCGATAGGGGAGGCCAATCGCGCCCTGGCACGTTACGACGGACTGCTTCACGGCGTCCCGAACCCGACCGTGTTGCTGTCCCCGCTGACGACGCAGGAGGCTGTGCTCTCTTCT
>JBDHHM010000278.1:0-3182 GCA_039589355.1 Gemmatimonadota bacterium
CAATCCGCTACATACAGAGCCGGGTCCGCGTACTCGCCGTTCACCCACACCTCGAAATGCAGATGCGGCCCCGTGGTCTTCCCCGTTACGCCCTGGGTACCCAGGACATCTCCCTGCGAGACGCGCTGACCCTCCCGCACGGCCAGGCTTCCCAGGTGAGAGTAGAACGTCTTGATCCCACCGCCGTGGTCGAGGACGACGACGGTGCCGTGATCAGGGCCCCCTGAATACTCGGTCGTCGCCTCCTCGACCAGGCCGTCGCCGGCCGCATGGACCTGCGCGCTCGCTCCGCCCACCAGGTCGACACCCCGGTGATGCTCATCGGCCCCCACGCGGCGCTGACACGCGAGCCGTGCATGGGGTTGGCGAGAGCGACGTCCGCCTCCTGCTGTGGCGCGACGGCTACTTCAGCCTCCGGAGAAACGTCGCTACGGACCCCGCTGGCCATAGGAAGAAGAAATACCCCGTACGCAAACGCCGTGGGTATCGAGTATGCGACCCGAAAACGCCGAGTCGCAGCGGCCTTCATCTTCATGATCGACTTCATTCTCATGTGAAGCCTCTTTTTGCTGTTACTCAACGCCGGCATCGGGCCCGCCTCGCTCGGAAAGCCGAGCCTCACCACCGCGACGATGCAGCGGCCGTAAGTCGCAGGCGCCAGAGCGCCGTGCGAAAGCACATCCGGCCCGCCGCTAGCCAGGCCACCGGGTTGAAGAAATAGAGTACCGAAACGATGAGCTGGAGTATGAGCTGCAGATCGTCCCAGCGTTTGATGTGTGCCATCTCGTGACCGATCACCGACTCCACGACGGCGGAGTCCTCGTGTCGCAGTGCCGCCTCCGGTAGGTAGATCACCGGCCGCACGCTGCCCGATGTGAACGGCGTGCTTAGCTCGCCGGATGTTACGAGACGAACCGATCGGCGAACGCCGAACTTCTCACGCCAGGCCTCGGCTACGGCACGTGCACGGACATCACGAACCGGCTCCGCCGCTCGAATCACCCTGCCGTAGCGCCGGCGCCTCCCCACCAGGACGGCCCCCACGGCGACAACGCCCACCAGCCAGAGCGCGACCACCGGCAGCCCCCCCGACGCCGACTCGGTCCCCGCACCCGAACCCATCGCCTCACCGCCGAGCCCGGCGGTGCCGGGGGCCACCGGCAGCTCGGGCCACTCACCAACCCAGGCCGACTCCGCTCCCGTCGCCGCCGTCCCCTGCGCGACCAAGCCACCGACGCTGAACGGAGACGTCAGACCGACGGGGAGAACCAGCCGCAACAGAACGAGGCCCCATAGTGCGTGCCGCAGAACCGGAGAGGCGTTCCGTAACGCACGGGTGAGGCCGAACACGATGACGAAGAGCGCGATCGAGAACAGCAACTCCCAGCGACCGACCCAGACCAGATGGTCCGCCGCCGCCGAGGTCCCGCTCAACAGCCCGGCCAACACGGCTAGCTCTCCTCCTCCAGCAGACGCTCCAGCTCGTCCACCTCCTCCGGACTCAGATCGTTCGCCTCGGCGAACAGCGAGACGACGGGAGCGTAGTCCGTCTCCAAGACTCGCTCCGCCAGGTCACGCACCACGCCCGCCAGGCCCGCCGGCCGCGAGATCCGCGGCCCATACAGGTAGATGCCGTGGAAGCTCCGCTTCGCCAGCAGTCCCTTGGCCGCCATTCGGTCCACCGTCGTCCGCGTCGTCGAGTAGGCCCACTCGAGAGAGTCCGGCAGACCCTCGTGGACCTCGCGCGCGCTTAGCTCGCCCTCCCGCCAGAGTACCTTGAGGACGGCGAGCTCCGATTTGGTCAGCTCGGGTGCTCTTGGTGATCCGTTCAAATCACGCCGGGGTTGAAGTCGCAGAAGTAACGAACATGCTACATTGTAGCGATGACACTATAATAAACAGCCCCCGCTCTGTCAACCGGACCCAGCGCTCTCTACTCCCCGATGATCTGAATGATGAGACGCCGCGACCGGCTACGGTTGTCGAAGTCGCAGTAGGTGATCTGTTGCCAGGTGCCCAGCTGGAGCTCGCCGTCGACGACGGGCACGGAGAGCGAGGGGCCGAGGAGCGCCGCCCGCACGTGGGAGTGTCCGTTGCCGTCGCCCCAGCGGAGGTTGTGGGCGTACTCGCGATCGGGCGGGACGATCTCGTCGAAGGTGCGCTTGAGGTCGGCCAGTGCTCCAGGCTCGTACTCGATGGTCGTGATCGCGCTGGTGGAGCCTGGGCAGAAGACGGTGACGATGCCGGATCTCACACCGCTGTCCTTGACCTTCGCGGCCACCTCGCCGGTGATGTCGAGCATATCGGCGTGGCCGCGGGTCTCGAGATCGATGGAATCGGTGACAACCACGGTTCGGTCTCCTCAGATCTCGCCGAGCTTATCGATGGGCACGGTGAGACCCATGATGTTCCAGCCGGCATCGACGTAGACGATTTCGCCGGTGACGCCGCGGCTCCAATCGCTGAGCAGCCATAGCGCCGTGTTGCCCACGTCCTCGGTGGTGATGAGGGTGCGGAGGGGCGACGCCTGCTCCGAGTAGGTGAGGATCTTCTTGAAGCCACCGACGCTCGACGCCGCCAGCGTCCTGATCGGCCCGGCGGAGATGGCGTTCACGCGGATCGCCTTCGGCCCCAGGTCGGAGGCGAGGTAACGCACGCAGGCCTCGAGGGCGGCCTTCGCCACGCCCATGACGTTGTACTGCGGGGCGACTTTGACGGAGCCGTAATAGGTGAGCGTGAGGATCGATCCGCCGTTGGCCATGAGCGGCTCCGCCGCGCGGGTGAGCGCCACGAGGGAGTATGCGCTGATGTCGAGGGCCATCTTGAAACCGTCGCGGCTGGTCTCGACGAAGCGGCCCTGCAGGTCGCGGCGGTCGGCGAAGGCGATCGAGTGCACCAGCACGTCGATCGTGCCGTAGGTCTCCTTCACCTTCTCGAAGACCCGCTCGATGGCCGTGTCATCGGTGACGTCACACAGTTCGACCAGCCTGGCGCCGACGCTCTCGGCCAGCGGCCGCACCCGCTTCTCCAGCATGGGGGCGCCGTAGCCGAAGGCCAGCTCGCAACCCTCACGGTGGAGCGCTTGGGCGATGCCCCAGGCGATCGAGCGCTCGTTGGCCACGCCGAAGATCAGCGCCGTCTTTCCGTCAAGCAGCCCCATTCGGGTCCCTCCTAAACCGATA
>JBDHHM010000279.1:0-4216 GCA_039589355.1 Gemmatimonadota bacterium
CCGAAGTCGAAGATCGAGCTGAAGATATCGCCGATGCCGCCGAGGTCGTCGAACGAGAAGCTGCGCCGATCATCGCCCCCAGCTGCTGGCGCGAAGTCATCGAAGGGCTTAAACCGGCGCATGCGGTCGTACTGCTTTCGCTTCCCCGCGTCGGACAGCACGGAATACGCCTCGGAGACCTCCTTGAAGCGGTCCGCTGCACTGGGATTGTCCGGATTGGCGTCGGGGTGATACTGCTTGGCCAGCTTGCGATAGGCCTTCTTGATCGCTTTCTCGTCCGCGTCTTCCGGAACCCCGAGTATCTGGTAGTAATCCTTGGTCGTCGCGCGCGGCATGCCTCAGGACCCGTCCTCGGTCTCTTCGGGCTCTCCACCACTACCCTCCTCCGCCGGCCGGTACATCTTCACCTCGACCTTCGAAGGCCTGAGCAGCGAGTTCCCGAACGTGTACCCCTTGGCGAACTCTTGTGAGACGGTCTCATCCTCCTCCGGGAACCGCTGACCCACAGCTTCGATACGCTTGAGCCCCAGCTGCTCGAGCGAGCGCTGGAGCTTCCTCTCCACTAGCTGAACGCCCTCCAGTATCGCCGCAGCATCGTGATCGGACGATCCGAGCTCGGAGACACGGGCCAGGTCGTCGAGTGACTCGAGGAGCTGTCGCGCCAGATCAGCCTGCGCGCGCTGGGATTGTTCCGCCCGCTCCTTGACGGTCCGTTTGCGGAAATTGTCAAACTCCGCAACGACCCTCAGGTGCCGGTCCTCCAGCGTCTCCAGCTCCGCGCTCAGCGTTTCGATCACCTCTTCGAGTGTTGGCGCTGCAGTCTCTTCACTCTCATCGAGCATCGCCGGCTCGCCCGCCGCGAGAACCTCAGCCTCGTCCTCGGGTTTCTTCGCTCTCTTTCGTGGCCCCATATCCCAGTCTCGTTAGCGCGTCACACGGTTTCGACTCAGAGTCATCGCTTTCCCCTCGGCCGTCAAGTCCCGCCGGCTCGAGATGGCCGCCACGGCCACCGGTTCACCTGGCCGACTCGGCGGCCGTCGGCGACCCGGAGTATTGCGGGATGCGTCGCTCGATCCAGCCGAGGACATCGGCTACCACACTCGAGCGCGTCGTCTCGTTCAACACCTCGTGGTAGAGGCCGGCGAAGGTCCTGACCTGTACCGGACTCTTCTTCCTGAGATCCGCCGCGAACTGCTGCATCAGATCCGGGCGCACAATCTTGTCGGCGCTCGGTATCAGCATCAAGATCGGAAGCCGGAGTTGAGAGACCTTGCGGAACGCCTGATCGATTTCGCTGAGGATCTCTCCGTAGAGCCGCGGGGTGATCCGGTCGTGGACGAGGCCGTCCCGCCTGTAGGCCTCGACCACCTGAGGGTCGTGGCTCAGCCACTCCGGATCCAGGCCCGTATTCATGGGCAGCGCCGGAATTGTGTAGTAGAGGAGTCTCGACAACCGCTCCTTCCACTGCGGAACCTCCAAGGCCATGCCGAGCCCCGCGCGCCGGCACCGCCGGGTATTCCTGGAGGTAGCGGATCATGATCAGACCACCGAGCGAGTGGCCGAGGAAGATGAGTGGCACGTCGGGTCCCACGGCTCCGAACACGCGCCGCCGGAACTTCTCCAGATCGTGCACGTAGCGGATGAACCCCGTGGCAGATAATGACAACCGCCCTCGGCGTCGGCACGTCCCAGCACCGGTAGTGGAGCCGGATGTTGCCGGAACCCGAGAAATAGGCGTGTGCTCCTCTCACGGCAGCTCCTCCAGCAGTGTGCGGCGAAGCAGATCGAGTCCACCCTGCGCCGCCCGCGCCCGGACCATGTCTCGCGTACCCGGGTAGAATCGCCGCCCGGCCACCGTCAGGTCTCTGACCTTGACCGTCAGCCAGACCGTGCCCACGGGCTTCTCCTCTGTTCCACCATCCGGGCCTGCGATCCCGGTCACGGCGATGGCCGTTTCGGCGCCCGACCGGAGACAGACGCCTTCGGCCATCTGGCGCGCCACCTCCTCCGAGACCGCGCCGTGCAGCTTCAGCTTCTCTTCCGAGACGCCCAGCAGCTCCACCTTGGCCCGGTCGCTATACACGATCATACCACCCCAGAAGTAATCTGAGGAGCCCGAGAACTCTGTCAGCCGTTTGCCGATCAGGCCGGCCGTACAGCTCTCGGCTACGGCAACTCTCAGCCCCCGTCGGCGGAGCAGGTCGCCTACGACCTGCGCCAGGTCCACCTCCCCCTCCCCGTAGATATGCGCGGCCAGAAGCTCTCGCAGACGCCCCACGGCCTCATCGAGCACACCGGCCACATCTGACTCGTCCTTCGCCCACGCGGTCAGGCGGATATCGTTGCCGTCGACCTCCGGGAGATGGGCGACATCGAGCGGCAGATCGTCTAGCCGACTCCCCAGCTGCTCGGCTATCGCCGATTCGGCTATTCCCGCAGTGCGCAGAGTGCGTCGGAACGGCCGGCGAGCCGCCGCCCCGGCAAGCCCCTCGAGGTAGGGGACAACCTGCTCGATGAGGATCGTCTCCATCTCGTGTGGCGGCCCCGGTAGCATGATGCAGAGGCCCAGCGAGTCATCCTCGATCGCTATGCCGGGCGCCGTACCTCGCCGGTTCGGGAAGACCTCGGCACCCACCGGCACTTCGGCCTGGACCCGATTCGTTTCCGGTATTTTTCCCCGGCGCGCCCAGCGCGTCTCCATAGCGCGCCATAGATCCTCACGGAACTCCAGCCGGCGGCCGAACACGCCGGCCACCGCGTTCCGGGTGACATCATCGCTCGTGGGCCCCAACCCTCCGGTCGTGACGACCGCTCCGCTACGCGCCAGTGCCGATCGTACGGCCTCCGCGATCTGGTCTGAGACGTCGGGGACCGTCGTCTTTCGCATGACACGCAGGCCGAGCGCCTCGAGTCGCCGGGCGACCGTTGCAGCGTTCGAGTCGAGGGTGGCACCGCTGAGCAGCTCGTCGCCGACAGCGACGATCTCGACACCCGTGAGCTCGCGCCCCATCACTCCGTCAGGCGCGCGACCAACGCCCGGTAGCGCCACAGGTAGACCACGAGCGAGTAAGCGGTCAACAGGACCGCGATCGTAAGCGTGATGACCACGTAGGAGCCGTGGAAGACCTTCCAGAACGACCAGAACGGGGTGTCCCAGGCACGTTCCAGTGCACGGGAACGCAACGCCAGCCAGAGTATCTCGCCGCCCATAAACATGTTCTGGAACACTGCCTTGAACTTGCCCTCTTTACCGGCAGCGATGACCACGCCCTTCCGTTTCGCCAAGCCGCGGAAGATGGTGATCAGCAGCTCGCGGCCGAGGACCACGATCAGAACCCAGAGCGGTAGGACACCCCAGCCGAAGACAACGGGAACATCCGAAGCCGGAGCGCGAAGCGACACGATGTAAAAGGGGACGAAGGTGCTGACGACGAGAAGCTTGTCGGCGATCGGATCGGCCAGCTTGCCGAAGTCGGTGATTTGGCCGCGCCGGCGCGCCAGGTAGCCGTCCCAAATGTCGGAGATCGCGGCGGCGAGGAAGAGGATGAACGCCAGTAGTAGTCGGCCGAATCCCCCGCTCAAGATGAGCGCGAAGATTACGGGCGCCGCCAGGGTACGCGCGACCGTAATGCCGTTCGGTAGATTCACGGGAAGGCTTCCCCGCTCAGCCCAGCGACTTGATTACGAGCTTCGCAACGGCTTTCAGCGTGTCGAATACGCCAATGCCCTTCGTTGCCACACCTTCGTAGGAAGGCACGCGGTCGGGGTTGAGGTGTCGCTCCAGTTCCTCCACCGGCGAAACGTTCGGCAAGTCCCGCTTGTTGTACTGGATCACGAAGGGTATCTGCCGCAGGTCGTAACCATACTCCGCCAGGTTCTCGTACAGATTGTGCATCGACTCGATGTTCGCGTCGAGACGCTCTACCTGGCTGTCGGCGACGTACACAACCCCGTCGACGCCCTTCAGGATCAGCTTGCGGCTAGCGTTGTAGTAGACCTGGCCCGGAACCGTATACAGGTGGAAGCGGGTCTTGAACCCCCGAATCGTGCCCAGGTCGACCGGCAAGAAGTCGAAGAACAGAGTGCGCTCCGTCTCGGTGGCTAGGCTGATGAGCTTACCACGAGTCGTCGGTGCGACCTTGTTGTATATGTACTCCAGGTTCGTCGTCTTGCCGCCGAGCCCGGGTCCGTAGTATACGATCTTGCAGTTTATTTC
>JBDHHM010000280.1:0-4816 GCA_039589355.1 Gemmatimonadota bacterium
CGCTGGGTCGGCGGTCATCCTCGATTGCGGGCCGGTCCGCCGCGCTCCCCAGGCTGAGGCCCGTCAGGCGGAGGCCCGCTTCGATGGCGAGTATGGACTCTGGGTCCGGGAGAGCGGCGACTCGCTGGAGGTGCGCTGGCTGACCCGGGAACGCGGTGCGGGATACCTGGAAGTCGTCGTCGACGGCCGGCCGGCCTACGAGGTCGAGACCGAGCCCGGCACGGCCCACGCCGCGGCTTTCGCCAAGCCGGTGGCCCCCGAGCTGAGGTTGCGCTACGGTGGCCGCGGCGATCCGCAGGACACACACGAGACCGTCATCTACTTCGACCTCCCGCGGCGCCCGATCCAGACCGAGTTCGAAAACGTCGACACGCTCTATATCGTCGGGGACGTCCACGGCGAGTACGCCAAGCTCACCGAGCTGTTTCGCAATGCGGGCCTCATAGACAGGGATGATCGCTGGACCGGCGGCCACAGTATGGTCGCGCTGCTCGGCGACCTGTTCGATCGTGGGCTCGACGTTCACAAGACCTTGTGGTTCCTGTACGAGTTGGAACGCGACGCGGCGCGACACGGCGGACGCGTCCAGATCGTATTGGGCAACCACGAGATCATGGCGATGACAGACGACACCCGGTACGTGTCGCCGAAGGAGATGCTCATTGCCCAGAACCGCGGGGTCGCCTACTGGCAGCTGTTCGATCCCCGCAGCTCGATCCTCGGGAAGTGGCTCGCCTCGAAGCCGGCGCTCATCAAGGTCGACCGGGTGCTCCTGGCCCACGGTGGCGTCGGTCCTGAATACATAGGCTATTCGATCCCGGAGTTCGACGACTCACTCGCACTGTTCATGAGCGAGGAGTGGTTCTACCGCATGGCCGACACCACCGCCGCCTACAGTCCGCTGGACTCGGTGACACTTTTCCGACGCTGCTCCATCAGGTTCTCGAGAGGCACGATAGCGACATCCACGTGATCGGCCACACGGCGTTCGACTCTGTCGGCCAGAGGTACGACGGCGCTCTGATCACTGTGGACCTGAAGGACGCGGCGACGGAGATGCTGCTGCTGGTCCGCTGGAGGCCGCCGTCCCGGCCGGCGGAGGCTAGCTCTCCTATACCGCCGGGCCACGATCCTCACCGCCTCGGAGCCGAGTCGTGAAGAGGAAGGCTCACTGGGAGCGGATCTACGCGACGAATGCGCCGAATGAGGTCTCCTGGTTTCAAGCCAGACCCGAGATCTCGCTGCGGATGATCGAAGCATCGGGCGTCGGGGCCGACGGGCGGATCATCGATGTCGGCGGCGGCGCCTCGACTCTCGTCGACCATCTCCTCGATGCCGGCTACAGAAACGTGAGCGTCCTCGATCTGACGCAGGGCAGCACGGAGCTGGCGCGGGCACGGCTGGCGTCGCGCGCCGACGAGGTGGAGTGGCTCGAGGCCGACATCACCCGGTTTGAGGCGCCCCACAGGTGGGATCTCTGGCACGACCGGGCCGTCTTCCATTTTCTCACCGACGCCGCCGACCGGGCGGCCTACCGCGCCAGCTTGTTCCGCTGCGTCGAGTCGGGCGGCCACGTCATAATCGCGACGTTCGGCCCGGAAGGACCGACGCGCTGCTCCGGGCTCGACGTGGTCCGCTACGACCCGGACTCGCTGGGGGGCGAGCTAGGCGCCGGACTCACCCTGGTCGAGAGCGCGGCCGAGCTACACCGAACACCCACAGGCGCGGTCCAGGCCTTCAACTTCTGCCGCTTTCGGGTGACGTAGAACGGGACACCAATAAAACCCGGATCTGCATTGCACGCTTGAACGCCGTGATGTGAAGGCCCGGCATCCGGGGTTGGGCGTCGGGTCGGGTCGTCTCGCTCCGGCCTCCCCCGCGCTCACGGTTACCCGTGAGCGCGGGCTCGCTAACACCAGCTCCGCTCGACGACCCGACCCGACGCCCGCAACCAGTGGGTGAGCACGGACCGCTGCTCACCACTGCTGTCCCTTTGGTCACATTATGCCGGGAAGTACCCTTGGTCGCCGCCTCGATCCAAGCCGGGAGGAGCCGGGGGACTGACGAGCGATGTTGGTTTTAGCGACCCGGCTGCGATCCTTAGGCCAAGTCTGCGGGTGAGCTGCCCGATGTCCTCGCGGGAAGCACCGACCCCGACTGCCGGGTCGACCGGAGCGAGCGGTCCCCCGGCTCCGACCCGCGGTTTCTCATCTCCAGCGGATCTAGCCGCCCAACCCTGGCTCCCGATGGAGTATCCAACAGTGGCGGGAGGGCCCGGCGACCGGCCGGGCTGGGGCGGCCAGCAGGTAGCTTGCTGGCCGATCCCATAGGCAGACACCCGGCGGCGGGCCCGGGGCGGCGATATCTCGGAATCTGTTGCGCTTGTGGCGCTCCGGGGCGGCGCCCGTCGTGGCACGGATCTTCCCCCTGCGAATCCGCACGAGGGTTTGATCCGTATAAGAGACCGAGGGTATGAGTTTCACCTCACAGGGGTGATTTCAGTGGATATCAAGCGGGAACCGAGGCGAAAAACGAAGCGCTGGGTCTACCTCGGCGTCGGGATCGTTGCGGTCGTCGTGATCACGGTGGCCCTGGGCCGGCTTGGGCCCGCCGCCCCCGGCGTCGACCGGACGAGCGTCTGGACCGACGTGGTGAAGCGGGGCGAGATGGTGCGGCAGGTCCGAGGCCCGGGGAGCCTGGTTCCGGAGCAGGTGCGCTATATCGCGGCGCTGACGGCCGGGCGCGTGGAGCGCAGGCTGGTGGAGCCCGGGACCGTGGTTGATAGCGCGACGGTGCTGCTGGAGCTCAGCAACCCGGACGTCGAGATCCAGGCGCTGGACGCGCAACGTCAGCTGACGGCGGAAGAGGCGCGCCTCGCGGATCTGCGGACGCGGCTGGAGGACCAGCGGCTAAGCCAGGAAGGGTTGGTGGCAACGGTGCGCGCCCAGTACCGGGAGGCGATGCGAAACGTCTCCCGGGACGAAGAGCTGGCGGGAAGGGGCCTGCTCTCGGGCATCGATCTGCAGACCTCCCGCGACAAGGCGGAGGAGCTGGAGAAGCGGCTGGAGATCGAGCAGCAGCGCCTCGCCGTGATGACGGACGCTGTCGAGACCCAATTATCGGCGCAGCGGGCGCAGGTCGAGCGGTTGCGGTCGATCGCCGTGTTCAAGGAGAATCTCGTAGCCTCGATGAAGGTGGTGGCCGGCGTGTCAGGTATGCTGGCCGACCTGCAGTGGGAAGCAGGCCAGTGGGTGAGGCCGGGGGACGAGCTGGCGCGCATCGTACAGCCCGGCCGGCTGAGGGCCGAGGTGAGGATCCCGGAGACCCAGGCACGGGACGTGGCGATTGGGCAGCTCGCCCTGATCGACACGCGCAACGACACCATCCGGGGGCGAGTCAGCCGCATCGACCCCGCGGTTCAGGGCGGCAGTGTGACCGTCGATGTGCGCCTCGAGGGAGAGCTGCCGAAAGAGGCGCGTCCGGATCTGAGCATTGACGGAACCATCGAGATCGAGCGGCTGACCGATGTCCTTTACGTGTCGCGACCGACGTATGGGCAGGCGAACAGCCTGGTCGGGCTGTTCAAGGTCGTCGAGGACGGAGATGCCGCCGTGCGCGTCAGCGTGCGGCTGGGCCGCGCATCGGTCAATACGATCGAGATCATTGAGGGCTTAATTGAGGGTGACGAGGTTATCGTGAGTGACATGTCTACCTGGGATGAGCACGACCGGGTACGGCTTAGGTGACGAACTCGAAACGAGAGCGAAAGCAAAACAATGGCTAGTGAGAACGGCAATTCCTTGATCCGGCTGGACGGTGTGGGCAAGGTCTTCTACACCGAGGAGCTGGAGACACACGCGCTCGACGACATTCACTTGGATATCCGCACCGGGCAGTACGTGGCCATCGCGGGCCCATCGGGCTGCGGCAAGACCACGCTGCTGTCGATCCTCGGGCTTCTGGATACGCCGACGTCGGGTGACTACACGCTCGACGGTGAGCCGGTGGCGAGCCTCACAGCGTCGCAGCGCGCACGCATCCGCAACCAGCACATCGGTTTCATCTTCCAGGCGTTCAACCTGATCGGCGACCTGACGGTCTACGAGAACGTCGAGCTTCCGCTGACCTATCGTGGCATGCCGGCGGCCGAGCGGAAGCAGCGGGTCCATGACGCGCTGGAACGCGTCGGGATGGCGCACCGTGTTAATCACTATCCGGCGCAACTGTCGGGCGGTCAGCAGCAGCGTGTGGCGGTCGCGCGCGCGCTCGTCGGCCAGCCCTCGATTCTGCTTGCCGACGAGCCGACCGGTAACCTGGACTCGAAGAACGGCAACGCGGTGATGGATCTGCTGCGCGAGCTGCACGGGGAGGGCTCGACGATCTGCATGGTGACGCACGATCCGCGCTACGCGCACTTCGCCGATCAGACCCTCAACCTCTTCGACGGCCAGATCGTCAGCGAGGCGAACGGCGAGAAGCTGAAGGAACTGGAAGAGAGCGGCTTCGACGTCTGAAGAGATCGCGGCTAGGGGTGGGCAGACCACATCGAGCTTGTGAAACCGCGTAGTAGTCCGACAGCCTACAATCGTCGGCCGATGTCCGGCTTTCTCTCAGCGATCGACCCCCGACGTCCGACGCTCAAGGCACAGCGCCGGGCACCGGGGGTCGATTGTGGGACGTCGAACGCCGAGAAGTGAGCCGAGCGTCGAGAGTTGGCTGTGGGCTGTCCAATGTCGAGATCGACCGAGAGAATAAGTCACGTATTCGTGGAACCATTGACTAGCTACCGCGTACTCATCGCCGACGACCAGCCCGA
>JBDHHM010000281.1:0-4492 GCA_039589355.1 Gemmatimonadota bacterium
CCGTCGTCTTCCTCGTGCTGGGCGCGCGAATCATCATGGTGAACGTGCTGAGCTTGCTGGGCCGCTGATGAAGCGTGACGAGCTGATCATCGTCTTCACCAAGCCCGCCGAGCCTGGGAATGTGAAGACCGGGCTGCTTCCCATCCTTACTCCCGACGAGGCCGCCGAATTCCACCTCGCCGCACTCGCCGACACACTGGCCGCCGCCAAGCGGACGCTTCGCGGGCCCGTGGAGCTGCACGTTGCCGGCGACAAGGATGATGTGGCCGAGCTGCGCGTGCTGCATCCCGCTCATACCGTGCGACAGCAGTGCGAGGGTGACCTCGGCGATCGGTTGATCCATGCATTCGCCGAGTCGTTCGACCGCGGGGTCCAGCGCACGCTCGTCCTCGGCAGCGATCATCCGACGCTCCCTCCCGGCTACGTCGCCGATGCGCTCCAGCAGCTCGAGGACGCCGACGGCGGCCATTACGCTATAGCCATCCGTCGGACGAGTTGGCCGGAGGCCCGCATCATCTTCCGGCGCATCCCTTGGTCCACATCGGCGGTGCTCCGCACCAGCCTCGAGCGTGCCGACCTGGTCGAGCTCGAGGTGGTGCTCATGCCCGACTGGTACGACGTCGACTCCCCCGACGATCTCCAGGCCCTGCGCAGCGATGCGCGCTCCGACTCCTCGTGCGCACGTTTCCTGCACGAGGTCGACAGGAGGCGCAGCTGACCACAGACGTCGATCAACCGCCGCGGCCGGCCGTACCGCCGGCGCTCGTCATCGCCCTCGCCGTTATCGGGATCTCGTGGGCGGCGATACTGGTACGCTGGTCCGACGTCTCCGCCTACGTCCTTGCCTTCTGGCGACTGGGGCTGTCGCTCGTCGTTATCGCCGCGGCACTTACCATGGACCGCGGGTGGTCGCGACTATTAGATGTCCGGCGCTCGGACGCCGCGCTGCTTGCCCTCGCCGGCGTGCTGCTCGCCTATCACTTCGTCGCCTGGTTCATCTCCCTCGACTACACCACCGTCGCCAGCTCGACCCTCTTCGTCAGCCTGCACCCCATCTTCGCCGCCGGGCTCTCCGCCCTCGCGCTCGGCGCCGAAGCGATGAAGGGTAACATGCTGGCGCTCTCGGCGGGTGTGGCTGATGCCGGCTATTTCGTGATCGGCCGGTCGCTTCGCCGCCGACTGGGAATATGGTCCTACGTTGCCTGGGTCTACCTGATCGCCGCGCTCGTCCTGGTACCGTTCATCTTCGTCCGCGGCGAAGCCTTCTTCGACTATCCCGCCCGCGAATGGTGGATCTTCGTCGGGCTCGCCGCCGGTCCTATGCTTCTCGGCCACACCGGGCTTAATTGGGTGCTGCGCTACGTCCGCGCCTATATTGTCAACCTGGCAGTTCTCAGCGAGCCCATAGGCGCGAGCCTCCTCGCCTGGTGGCTGCTCGGCGGTGAGGAGGTACCGGGGATGTCCATCGTGGTTGGCGGCGTCCTGATTCTCACGGGCCTCGCCGTCTCCATCTACTCGCGGAAGGGAGCGAACGCTTGAGCAGGGGCGATGCCTTCATCGAGGTGACCCGCGGCGGCCGCGTCGAGTCCCGGCATCGGGTCTCGGGCGCCTTGGTCGACGATCAGGGCCGGCTACGCGCCTGGGTGGGTGACCCGGAGCTGCTCACGTTCTTTCGCTCCGCGGCGAAGCCGCTGCAGGCACTCCCGGTCGTCGCCGACGGCGCGGCCGATGCCTTCGAGCTCAGCGATGCCGAGCTCGCCGTCTGCTGCGCGTCCCACTCGGGCGAGCCGGCACACGTCGACGCGGTGCTCTCCATCCTGAACAAGATCGGATGCTCCGAGGACGACCTGATCTGCGGGCCGCACTGGCCGTTCCACAAGCCGGCGGCCGAAACGCTGCGCGAACAGGGCGCGTCGCCGGGTCGCATCCACAACAACTGCTCGGGCAAACACGCCGGTATGCTCGCCTGGTCCCGGCACCAGGGAGTCGAGACGAAGGAGTACTACCAGGCCGACCACCCCGTGCAGCGGCGGATCTGCAGTGAGATCGCCGGCTGGGCGGGCTCGCGCTGCGAGGCGATGCCGGTGGGCGTCGATGGTTGCGGCGTTCCTTCGTTCGCGCAACCGCTGAACGTCATGGCCGGCATCTACGCGGACATTGTCGCCGCCGCCGAGCGCGAGCCGCCGGGCGCCGCCGGACGCCTGACGCGGGCGATGACGAACGAGCCTTACTACGTCGGCGGTACGCGCCGGCTGACCAGCCGGCTGATGGAGGTCACCGGCGGCCGGATACTGGCGAAGTTCGGCGCCGAGGCAGTCTATTGCCTCGGCGACCGCGACCGGGGCTGGGGCGTCGCCGTCAAAGTCGAGGACGGCCACCGGCGCGCCGTCGGCCCCGCCGTGATCGAGTTCATCGCCCAGATGGACATGCTGACGGCGGACGAGCTCGAGGCGCTGGAGGACCGGCACACGTTGCAGGTGAGAAACACGAGGGACGAGATCGTCGGAGAGATCCGGTCCAACTTCCGCGTCGAGCGAAGCGAGTAGACGTGACTGCTGCAGAATGGGTATGGGAGCTCGTTGACCTCGCCGCAGCACAGGCAGCCGGAGATGCCGGCGGCCTCGACGCCGCGTTCGAGCGCCTGCGTGCAGCCGACCGCGAGTCCGAAGTCGAGGAAGCGATCCTCCAGTCGTATCTGTTTCTCGGGTTCCCGTCCGCGATCGAGGCCTTCCGTCGCTGGCGAGCCCACGGCGTCGATGCCCCGGAGGCGGCCGCCGAAGACTTCGAGGCCTGGATCGAGCGCGGCGAAGGTACGTGTGCCACGGTCTACGGCGACCACTACGAGAGCCTGCGCCAGAACATCGCCCGCTTCCACCCCGACCTCGACCGCTGGATGGTGACGGAAGGCTACGGCAAAGTACTGAGTCGCCCGACCCTGAACCTCGACGTCCGAGAGATGCTGATCGTCGCCATGCTGGTGGTGCAAGGCGCGTCCGGTCGCCGCCAGCTCCGCTCCCACCTCCGGGGCGCCCTCAACGCCGGCGTCGTGCCCGACGATGTCGAGAAGACCGTCCGGCGTGCAGCCGCTTTCGCGTCGCCCGCGAACCTCGAGCTGGCCCTCGCGCTCTGGGCAGCCGTCGGGGACGATTAGCCATGCTCATCGATCACGCGATCATCCACGTACAGAGCGGCGACGGTGGGAACGGTTGCCTGTCCTTCCGCCGCGAGAAGTACGTGCCCCGCGGTGGCCCCGATGGCGGCGACGGCGGCGACGGCGGGGACGTCGTGCTGGTCGCCGATTCCCACCTGACGACCCTGCTCGACTACCAGTACAAGCAGCAGTATAAGGCGAAGCGTGGCCAGCACGGGCAGGGGAAGAATAAGAAGGGTGCCTCGGGTGATGACATGGTGCTGCGCGTTCCGCCGGGCACCGTGGTGAGGGATGCCGACGCGCGCGAGTTCCTGGGCGAGCTGTTGAAGCCCGGCGACCGCTGCGTCGTCGCAAAGGGCGGCCGCGGCGGCCGGGGCAACGCCGCCTTCGCTACCGCCACCCACCAGGTGCCGCGCGAGCACGAGCCCGGCCGGCCCGGCGTCGAGCGTCGCATCGAGCTCGAGCTCAAGCTGATCGCCGATGTCGGACTCGTCGGCCAGCCCAACGCCGGCAAGAGCACGCGATGGTGATGGCGGATATCCCCGGGATCATCGAGGGAGCCCACGAAGGGAAGGGGCTCGGCCTCAAGTTCCTCCGCCACATCGAGCGAACTCGAACCCTCGCCTACTTGATCCCAGTGGATATCGACGATCAGCAGGCCGAGTACGAGCTGCTGCGTCGGGAGATCGCGGAATACAGCGACGAACTGGCCGCCAAGCCGCACTGCATAGTCCTCTCGAAGGCCGACCTGCTAGCGCCCGGCGACGATCCGCCCGCGGTCGGGGCGCCGCACTCGTTCGAGACGTACGTCGTATCGGGTGTCACACACGCTGGGCTCGATGGGCTGGCCGAAGGGCTGTGGGCGACCGTTCAGCGGGAACGCGATGAGGATGACGATGGTGGTGACGACTTCGATTGACACGCCGTCGCTTCGTCGGTAGCGTAACGGCGCCCCAAAGATTGCCCCAACCAGTTCTTGAGGTGTTCCCTGCTGGGCGGCCTCTGCGGTCGCTCGGTCTACGAGCTTCATAGGGACTCGCTTAGATTGTTTCGCACAAGATCCGCGGCGGCTCGCTCGCCCACCGAACCGCTTCACCCATGATCGCCACTAGAGATGACATGACCGCGAAAGACGGCATCAAACTCGGCCGCTTCGACCAATCCTTCGTCATCCGGATGATCCGCGACTTCCTGCTCGCGCTCACGATCATCGTTGTCTTCGAGCTCGGGGGCCGGCTGCTACTGGCCTTCAACCATTTCGCTCGGGAGGACCGCGAGGCGACGGACGTGGCTGCGGAGCAGCTCGCACAGGACGTGAAAGACATCATGCTCAATCGCGGC
>JBDHHM010000282.1:0-2949 GCA_039589355.1 Gemmatimonadota bacterium
AGCCGGTCGCGCGACGCCGCCGCGATCGCGCTGGGCGCCTCATCGCTGGTGACCGAGCGGGCGGTCGACCACGCGCGCAGCCGCATCCAGTTCCCCGACATGTTCCAGGACATCGACGGCCGCGATGCGGTGGGCAAGTTCGGCGCGGTCCGCGCGCACGTCGCCCACATCGAGGCTTCGCGGCTGGCGATCGAGACGCTGCTCCAGGACGCCGCCTGGCATGCCGGCGACCTGGAGGCGACCGTGGCGAAGGTCGCGGTCACCGACGTCTTCGGCCCGGACATACCGAGCATCACCTACCGCGCCGGTCAGGTGGTCGGCGGCTCTGCCTTCTCTGAGGAAGACGTCTTCTCGAAGGTCTATCGCGACAGCTCGATCTTCACCCACTACATCCGCGAGAACGCACAGCTGAACGTCGAGATCGGCGAGCGCATCGCCGCCGCCGACCGACCGCCGCTGGCGACGATCTCGGAGGAGATCGATCAGGCGCTCACCGTGATGGCGCGGCGCCCGATCTTCGACTTCCAGGTAGAGCGGCTGCGCGCTGCGGACGAAGGGTTCGCCGCGGCACTCCGCGAGGCGCTGGACCGCGGGGCCGGCGCGGCCGCCGATCAAGCGATCCACGACATCGCCGGCGAGCTGGCGACTCGGCTCTACATCTGGGCACGGCTCCTCGTACGCGCGCACCGGCGCCTGGAAGGCTCGCTGCCGGCGGAGCGCTACGTCGAGGCTGCGCAGCTCTGGGCAGACGTTATGGAGGAGCGGCTGGTCGCGCTGGCCGGCGAGCTCGAAGCGGCGGCCGGCCGGGTCGACCTGGGTCGTTACGCGCTCCAGCTCGGCGACTACCCCGACGCGCCGATCGCCACCGGCGGCCTCGGCTTCGATTACGAGCGCGACATCATTAAGGCGGAGCGCAACCATCGCTCCGGCGAATTCCTGCTCAAGCCGTTGGCGGTCGATGAGACGCGTTACGTGCCCGAACTGATGTGGGCCGACGAAGTGACCCGCGCACGTTACGAGGAGTACCTGAAGCTGTTCCGCGGCCGCTACGCGGACGGCGATTGGCAGCCGTCGTTCGAGCGCTTCGTCGAGCAACTCCACTACATACCGCGTGAGGACCTCGATTGGGCACAGCGACTCGGTGCTTTCCGCGTTCTGCTCCCGACCGAGTACGGCGGCCAGGGCCGCACGAAGGCCGACTACTACAACCTCTGCATGATCGCGAAGCGCATCGCCGATGTAAGCCACACTCTGACCATCCAGGCGAACTACAGCATCGGGACGACCCCGATGATCCTCGGCCTCGACGATGTGAGGCGGGCCGAGGAGGAGTTGCAGGGCGCGGTCGATCAGGCGGATGCGGTCGCCGGAATCGCGGCCGGCACCAGGAAACTTCTCGCGGGGATGGAGCGGCCCGACTTCGAGGCACTGAAGAGCGGTTACATAGAGCTCGACAAGCAGGTCCGTGGCGCCATCGGTAAGAGCCGCATCCTCAAGAAGGTGGTGTTCGGGAAGTTCATGTCCGCCTGGGGCAAAGCGGGGATGGCCGGGATGAAGGGCGACCTGGACGGCTTTGCCAAAGGCCTGGAGAAAGCGGTCGCCGCACTGGACGACTGGTGGGACCGTGCCGGCGGCGAGCTGGCCGAGATGCCGCGCCGCCGCCTGGCGCACGAGTTCTACCTGCGGCTCATCGCGGCGCGCATGATCTCGGCCTTCGCGCTCACCGAGCCGAGCGCCGGGTCGGACACCGCGCGGCAGCGCACCGAGGCGCGCCTCGACTCGCGTCGCGTGCACACCGACGAGGACGGCGTGAAGTACTTCTTCCTGGACGAAGCGAAGGGTGTTGGCCGGCGCAACATCTGTGACATGCGCCGCTTCGAGTTCGACTTCGAGGGCTGGAAGATCTTCTACCGCTACAGCGATGAAGCCGAGCCGGCGGAGGTCCACTCGCTCGAGTACACCTACGAGGAAGACGAAGAGAAGCACCGCTACTTCAAGATCGGCGACCGGCGCGTCGACATTCACGACATGGCGCTGATCCGCGAGCGCGACGGCGAAGAGTACTACGAGTTCTACGTGCTGAACGGCGCCAAGATGTGGATCACCAACGCGCACATCGCCGGCGTCGAGGCGATCTACGCACGCACGCCGGCCGGCGTCACCGGCTTCATGGTCGACGCTTTGACCGAGGGGTTCCTGGTCGGTAAGGACGAGGAGAAGACGGGCCAGCGCGCCTCGTGTACCAACGAGATCACGCTGACCAACGTGCGCATCCCGCGCGAGTGCATGATCGGGATCGAAGGGCGCGGCCAGGAGAACGCGCTCGAGACGCTGAACGTCGGCCGAACGGGCCTCTGCGTCTCGTCGGCCGCCAGCATCCAGCAGGCGATCGGCGATGCCGCGGCCTACCTGGCGAAGATCCCGCGCGGCTCGGAAGGCTGGGCCCGCTATCGCCTCGGCCTCGCGCTCGAGGAGATGCTCGCCGTCGAGTCGCTCTCCTACGACCTGATCGGGATCTACGACGACAAGACAAGCGACATGCCGCGCGTCGAGTCGTCGGTGGGCAAGCTGTTCGGCACCGACGGGCTGCACCGCAACCTGCACTACCTGGAGCCGCTCTACGGGATCGACGGAGTTCCTGCTCCTGAAGGACTCGGTCGACATGATCGGGCCGAAGCTGGAGAAGCTGGAAGGATTCGAGGCGAAGGGGGAGGGGCCCTACGAAGATGAGATCCGGGTCCACGGCGAGATGCTCGCGGGCGTGCACGAGCGACTGAAGCTGACGCGCGCGACGTACAAGAGCGCGGCGTGGCAGAAGGCGCTGGTCCAGCCGATCTTCTTCCGCCTCTCGCGCATGGTCGCGCTGGTGAAAGCGGTGGACACCGTCGTGCGGCGCGCAAACTGGGTGGCCCGCAACCTGACGGCGGACGGCGACGAAGTGCGATGCGC
>JBDHHM010000283.1:0-3322 GCA_039589355.1 Gemmatimonadota bacterium
ACCTGGGGATCGGACCTCACCGTCCGCGATGACAGCACGGGCGCCGAAATCAAAGTCGGTCTACCGGTGGGCCTGGATGTCGGCGCCTCCTGGCTTCTCTCGCCGGAAGTCTTGTTCGCGGTCGCGGGGGGTTGGAAGAACTGGTCGCGCGCGCGCGCTGATCTGCCTGATTCGGGGGTCGAGGACGCCTGGCGCGTCGGTGGAGGTCTCGAGGTACGCTTCCTGTCGTCAGGTGAAGCGTGGGCCACACTTCTGCGGCTGGGCGGCAGTTACGAGAAGTTGCCTTTCAAGCTCGAGGGTGGATCGCCGTGGGAGAGAGCTCTGGCAGCTGGGTTGGGTGTCGGTTTCATCGGCGGCCGCGGTCGCTTCGATGCGGCGATCGAGTTTGGGCGACGGGGAAACCAGGACACGAACGCAATCGAGGAGTCCTTCACCCGCTACACGTTCTCCGTAGCAGTCTTCACGAACTAGAGTCGATTTCGATGCAGTCGGCCACTCGTCCCCAGCGGGTCTACTTCCATACCTTCGGCTGTCGCGCCAACCAGTACGATACCGAGCGCATGCGCCAGTTGCTCGAGCGGCGCGGTTGCGTGACGGTGTCCGACCCGGGACAGGCCGACGCCGTTGTCGTCAACAGTTGCACCGTCACCGGGACCGCCGACTCCGAGCTGCGCCGCTACGTCCGCGCCGTCAGCCGCCGGTCCGGCGGTCGCCTGCCGGTCGTGGTCGCCGGCTGCGCCGCCGCCGTGGCTTCCGAGAACATTCGGGCGCTCGAGGGTGTCACCGCCGTTGTCCCCGGCCAGGATCCCGATGCTGTGGCCGGCAGCCTGGGTGTGTTCCCGCGGCGGTCTGAGGAGGAGAACGGCGACCTGCTCGATCGCTGTGAGCGCGGCACGCGCGCCTGGCTCAAAGTTCAGGACGGTTGTGACCTCAACTGCTCATACTGCGTTATCCGAGTCGCCCGAGGGCGCAACCGGTCACGTGCGACCGAGGTGGTCGTGGAAGAAGCGCGGCGGCTGGCGGAGCACCATCCCGAGATCTCGCTCACCGGCATCCACATCGGACTCTACGGCAAGGACCTGAAACCGCGGGTCGCCTTCGCGGCGCTGCTCGAAGCTTTGCTGGATGACGTGCCCGACGTGCGCTTTCGCGCAGGCTCCCTGGAGTGCAGCCAACTCGATGACCGGGTGATCGACCTGATGGCGGACTCCGGTGGCCGACTGGCTCCGCACCTCCATGTGCCGCTGCAGAGCGGCAGCGACCGGATACTTCGCTTGATGAGGCGGCCCTACCTGACTCGCCGTTACCGCGATCGGGTCGAGCGCCTGGCCGAACGCGTCGCGCCGCTGGGACTGGGCACGGACGTGATCGTCGGCTTCCCCGGCGAAACCGACGAGGATCACAGGCGCACCACAACGCTCATCGAAGCTCTGCCGTTCACCTACGTGCACGTCTTCCCTTACTCCGAGCGCCGCGGCACCGACGCCGAGGGTCTGCCCGACGCGGTAGCGCCACAGGTGAAGGCGGAGCGCTCGCTCGAGATACGCGAGTTCGTTCGGAATAAGGCGGAAGAGCATGGCCGGCGCCGAGCCGGTACGATGGCGTGGGTCGTGCTCGAGGGCGACGACATGGAAACCGCCGTCACCGGTGACTACCTGAAGATCCCGGCTGACGATACCTTAAAGGCAGCAGGGCCGCGCCTTCAGCCGGCTATGATCGAGGCGGCGCGAGACGGCGGCCTCCACGCCACGGCGTACGCACAGAGATCGTGAGCATGTCGAAGACGTATTGGGTCGAGACCTACGGATGCCAGATGAACCTGAGCGACAGCGAGCTCATGGAGGGCGTTCTGGCGTCCAGCGGCTACGCCCAGGTCTCCGCGCCCGAGGATGCCGACGTCATCCTCGTTAACACCTGTGCGATTCGCGAGCACGCAGAGCAGCGGGTGCTCGGCCGGGTGGCGGAGCTGAACCGGGTGAAGCGGGAACGCCCGGGCACGCTGATCGGGGTCTGCGGCTGCATGGCCCAGCGCCTGGGCGCGCAGCTGATCGAGCGGGCCGAATACGTCGACATGGTGATCGGGCCCGACGCCTACCGTTCGCTCCCTCAGCTCATCGACCAGGCAGCCCGGGGCAATGGCGGCGTCGTCGACGTCGAGCTCAAGACTTCGGAGAACTATGAGGGGCTGGAGCTGCGGCGAAAGTCGCAGGTGTCGGCCTGGGTCCCCATCCAGCGTGGCTGCGACTACCGCTGCACCTTCTGCATCGTCCCGTTCACGCGCGGGCCGGAGAAGAACCGCGAGCCCGATGCCGTACTCCGCGAGATCGAGGAGCAGGTCGCGGAAGGGATCACCGAGTTCACGCTGCTGGGCCAGACCGTGAACTCGTATCGTTACGACTATTGGGATTTCCCGAGACTGCTCCGCGCCGTCGCCCGCCTACCCGGCGTCCGGCGCGTACGCTTCACCTCGCCGCACCCCAACGACCTGACGCGCGAGCTGGTTGACGTGATGGCGGAAGAAGATGCCGTCTGCTCGCAGATGCACCTGCCGGTACAGTCGGGTTCGGATCGCGTGCTCAAGCGCATGGCTCGCCGTTACACGTGTGACGAGTACCTGGGCAGGGTCGAGATCGACTTCGAGGCTACGCTTGACCTGGTGCGCACCGTCCGCTACGACGACGCCTTCACCTTCCGCTATTCGGCGCGTGAGGGTACGCCCTCCACACGGATGGCCGAGGAGTGGTTCGTGCCCGACCACGTGGCGCAGGGGCGACTGGAGCGCCTGATCGCGTTGGTCCGCCAGATCGCAGCCGAGAAGAACCTGGCCGAGGTGGGGAAGGTCGCCGAGGTCCTGGTCGAGAAGCGGGCGCGGCGCGGCGACCTGCTCCAGGCGCGCACCGATACATACAAAGTCGTGCTGATCCCGGGACCGGAAGACTGGATCGGCCGTTACATGAAGGTCGCGCTTACCGGGACCAGCGGGGCCACATTCACAGGATTCCCCGTCGAGCCATGAAGTGGCGTGCACTCTCCTGGAAAATCCTTGGCGGCGCGCCGATCGTGGCGTTGCTCGCCTGGTTCGCCTACGCGAATTCCGATCAGTCGGTCGACATCAAACTCGGCCTGTTCACGCTGCGTGGAATATCGCTCCCCATCCTCGTCTACGGCTCAGTGGTCGTCGGGATGCTGCTGATGGTCGCCGTCGGCCTGCGGAACGACATGCGGACGCGGCAGGCGCTCGATCGCTACGACAAGATCGCCGCGGACGTGCTCCAGGGCATCGACGATCCGGACCAGGATAGGGAAGAGGTTCTGGAGGAAA
>JBDHHM010000284.1:0-2606 GCA_039589355.1 Gemmatimonadota bacterium
GGACGAGACCCCCGCAGAAATGCCGGGCCGGACGACGCGACCTGTTCGAGACAGCAGTAGCCATCGCGGGCGAGCCCCCCCGCCCGGCGCCCGACTACCTGAGGGCCTGCGCCGGACTTCAGTTTCCCGGGACCATCTTCTGCAGTGGAGCCGACCAAGCCGACGGAACGGGAGCCGGATTCCGCCATTGCCGTCGCACGGAAAGGCAACGGATTCGATCCTGTATCCCGTCCCGGCGGCCGAAGACGCCTCCGCTGCACGGACCTTTCTCCGAAAACTATACGGGCTGCGCCCGTCTGTCAAGCGGCGGAAACCGGCCCCTACGCCGGCGGGCCTCTGTGCGGGAGCGATCCCGGTACCGGAACGGGGGCCGGCCGGGGTGGCCCGCGACCGAAGGCGGGCGCAGTAGCACCAACATGACAACGTCGGGCCGATCTCGTCGGATCAACTCAGCTCACGAACAGGCACCTGGTGGCAAAGCTCGGGTCGGTCGTGAGATTGACGCCCAGCCTCCGCAAGCCCGCCTCATCCCCGGGCGTCGGGATGTGCGTCATGTGGATCTCGCAGCCGGCGAGCGCCCCGAGCTTCTCCGTCGCGAGCTGAGCGGCCGGGTTCGCGGGGGCGCCTATGCCGAGCGCGATAAGCGTCTCCTCGAGGTCCAGGCTCACCGTCTGCTTGCTGATCTGTTGCTTGAGCTTGCCTATCGACTCGATAATCGCCGGGGACAGCAGGTGTATCTTGTCCGGTATCTCGGCCAGGTGCTTGAGGGCGTTCAGGACCAGGCTCGAGGCGGCGTGCATCAGCGGGGAGTTCCCGCCTGTGACGACAGAACCGTCCGGGAGCTCGATGGCGGCGCCGCAGAAGATCCCCTCGTTGCCCTTCTGCTTCTCGCAGGCCTCCTCGGCCGCCCGCCTCGCCGGCTCGACGACGTCCCTGTCCTCGGGCTTCAGGCCGAGCTCTTCCATCAGAAGCTCCACGCGCTGCACCGTCTCCCTGTCCGTCAGCCCCATCGCGTACTCGCACCTGTAACGGAAGTACCGCCTTATGATCTCCTGCTTCGCGGCGTGTCTCACCGCCTCGTCGTCGACGATCCCGAACCCGGCGCGGTTCACCCCCATGTCGGTCGGGGAACGGTAGATCGCGTCGGCCTCGGTAATCCTCTCCAGTATCCTCCTCACGACCGGGAACGCGTCGACGTCGCGGTTGTAGTTGATCGCCCTGTCGCCGTAGGCCTCCAGGTGGAAGGGGTCTATCACGTTGAAGTCCCTGATGTCCGCGGTGGCGGCCTCGTAGGCGACGTTGACCGGGTGCTTGAGCGGCAGGTTCCAGATGGGGAACGTCTCGAACTTGGCGTAGCCGGCCTGCGTGCCCCTCTTGTGCTCGTGGTAGAGCTGGCAGAGGCACGTGGCCAGCTTCCCGCTCCCCGGGCCGGGGCCGGTGACGACGACCAGGGGCTTCGACGTCTCGATGTAGTCGTTCGCCCCGTAGCCGGCGTCGCTTACGATCCGGTCGACGTCGGTCGGGTAGCCCTTTGTCGCCGTGTGCGTGTAGACCTTGACGTCCCGTCGCTCCAGCCTGTTCTTGAAGAGCGTCGCCGAGGGCTGGTCGTCGAAGCGGGTTATCACCACCGCCGTGACCTCCACGTCCCAGCCCCGCAGGTCGTCGATGAGCTTGAGCGCGTCGGAGTCGTAGGTGATCCCGAAGTCCGCCCGTACCTTCTTCCTCTCGATGTCCCCGGCGTAGATGCACAGGATGATGTCGGCCTTGTCCTTCAGGCCGTGGAGGAGCCTCATCTTGACGTTGGGGTCGAAGCCGGGCAGGACCCTCGATGCGTGGTAGTCGAACAGGAGCTTGCCGCCGAACTCGAGGTAGAGCTTGTTGTCGGACTTCTCGACCCTTTCGAGAATGGCGGAGGTCTGCTGCTCCAGGTACCGCTCGTTGTCGAAGCCCGGCTTCAATGGCATTCGTGTGTCCTCCCGCCGTGGATGGAATCGACCGCCCAGGGATCCGCCTCCATGCCGGAGGGCGGCGCCTCGCGACCGAGGCCGGATGTTCCTAGCAGACTTCACTTCGCTCCGCAAGCGGGCGCGGCGTTGAGTCATCCCCAGTTCTCCTCGACCCAGCCGGTGAGTATCCGCGCGAAAGCCTCAAGAAGCGCCTTGAGACGCCATTTCTCGCGGTCGAGCATGTATCGTCCGACCGTGAAGCCGCATGCCTGATCTCGCGTTTTCGTGGCAGCCGAAGCCCAATGCGCGCCTGACATAGTGTCGCGGCACACCAGCCCGATCACCAGGAGCAGCAGGTACGCGAACGCCAGCACCAACAGCATCCGCTCCAGCCGCCCGGCCTTCCCGATCTTCAGCTGCCGCAGACCCCAACCGTATCGTAGGTTCTTCTCGTCCCGGAAGAGTTCCTCGATGCTCATACGTTGCTTGAATACCGCAACCACCTTCCGCCAGTGCCACAAGAGATCCGTGCCGAGGATCAACGCCTTTTCGTGACCGCGCTCCCACGTCACGATCACGCGCCGCTCGACCGGGTGCCGCTTCGTATACAAACCCCAACCGAGCACGCGATGGCCGCCCTCCTTCACGCCGTGCATCGAC
>JBDHHM010000285.1:0-3108 GCA_039589355.1 Gemmatimonadota bacterium
TCGGCGAGGGCTATGGTGAGGCGTTCCAGCAGGTCGGTCAAGGCACACCGCTCCGGGAGTGAGGATCGGCAGAAGATGATAGCTTGGCGCGCCAGACACCAGAGGTGCAATTGCTAGGGGACCTTGCCGATAGCCGATAGCCGATAGCGGGGCGGTGCGGGGAAGCAGGGCCTGGACACGTGGCCGAGTGGTTGAAGGCGGGAGTACAGGGAGCAGGAAGTAGTGAGTGGTGCGTAGGGAGTAGGGCGTGGGAACCTTGCTGATAGCCGATAGCTGATAGCGGGGCGGTGCGGGGAAGCAGGGCCCTCCACATGTCATAATCTGCCGCAACTGAGTGGACAGCTCTTTCGCATCGCTGGCCACAACAGTAGCCGGGCCCCGTCGCTGGAGAAATAATGAGACGGTGCCGCGCGAACCCAGCACGACACCGTCTCAATGAACCGGGATCTGCCGGGTGTTCTACTCGGCGATCAGCTCCTCTGGCTCGCTCTTCAGATACGTGTCGAGGAACTCGAGGATCGCTCGATAGCCTTCCACTTGGTTCTCTTTCTTGACGAACCCATGGCCCTCGTCCTCAAACACGATGTACTCGACGGGCACGCCGTTCGCCTCGGCCGCCGCGACGATCTCGTCCGACTCCACCTGGAGCACGCGCGGATCGTTCGCACCCTGCAGCACCATCAATGGTTGCGTGATGTTCTCGGCGTTGAACAGCGGCGAGATCTTGCCAGTTGGAGATGCCGAACATGTCGACGCCGACGGCGAACTCGTCAGGTGCCAGAGTGAGGGCGGCCAGAACCATGTAGCCGCCGTAACTGCCGCCGGCGATCCCGATGCGATCCGGATCGACGTAGCCGGTGGCGATCAGCATCTCCTTGCTTGCGACACAGTCGGCCAGGTCCGCCTCGCCGTGCTGGCGGTCGTCCATCTGGTTGAAGGTCTTGCCGTATCCGGTGCTTCCGCGGTTGTTGATGGCGTAGATCACATAACCGTGGTTGACCAAATATTGAATGAGCCCGCTGTAGCCCACGCGGGACTGGCCGCCCGGGCCGCCGTGAACCCAGACCAGCGCCGGCGCCTTGGCATCAGGGCTCACCTGCTGCGGCCGGTAGAGGACGCCTGGAATCTCGACGCCGTCATACGAGGCAAAGCGGACGACTTCGCCCTCCACCAAGTCGTAGGAGTCGATGTTCGGGTTGAGCGTATTCGTGAGACGCTCCGGCTCGCCGCCGCCGAAGTCGTACACGAACAGGTCGCGCGGGAAGCGGCTGCCGCTGAGGTAGAACGCCATGTGCTCCTCGTCGCGCGAGAAGCCGACCGACGTGATGTCGCCCGCGGGAAGCTCTGGCATATCGAGCAGGGTCATGGTCGATGTATTGTAGACGCGGATCTCGGTACGGGCGTCGTTGTTGATCCCCACGACCATGTACCTCCCGTTCTTCGAGAAGTAGCCGTACCAGATATCCCAGTCCGGCTGCTCGACGACCGACCGCTCGCCGGTGCTCAGGTCGTGCCGGACGAGGTAGGTGAACTCACTCCCCTCGTCGGTCAGGAAGTAGAGGCTCGCACCGTCCGGGCTGAAGGTCTGGGCCTGATGATTCACTTCACCTTCGTGCGGGGTTAGGTGCGACATCTCACCCGTCTCGCGGTCGTAGAGATAAATGTCGCTGTCATTGGTCGTCGCCGGCTTGACGAACGCGATGTTCCGCTTGGTCGGCGAGATGTCGGCGAATTGGTAGCCGGTCTCATCTTGATAGATCAGGCTACGATCGTAACCGTCCACGGTGACTTCGTAGATGTCGAAGAACCGGTTATCCCGCTCGTTCGTGCTGACGAAGAAAGAGCGATCGTCCTGTGCCCAGCCCATGAAGTTGGCCTTCAAGCCCTCGCCCGGCGTCAGATCGGTGGCTGTACCGTCCAGCTCGTGGACAAAGACGTGGTCCAGCTCGTCGCCGCCCCGGTCCGCCTGGTAGATGAAGCGCTCGTCCTCTGGGAAATACGAACTCACGAAGATCCCGTCGGTCTCGGAGGTCGTGAGCTGGACCGGGTCACCTCCATCCACCGGAATCGCGAAGGCGTTGTAGACGCCCGTCTCGTTGCTGCTCACCAAGATCTTGGACTTGTCCGGCGAAAACGACGTGCCGAAGATGTTGGTGTTGCCCAGGAAGTCGTCGATGGTGTACTGGGCGACAGCGCGGGCCTCGATCCTCCCTCCTTCCGCCTGGCACCCTACGATGAGCCCCGCCAATACGAGCGGAATGAGATAGTGGACAACCTTGCGCATGTGCCCTCCCTGGCGCTGAGCCGGCTGCCGGTCACGTGATGGTTCTGGGTGAGCGGGAAACGTACCCGAGCGGCGGCTCACCCGGCAAGCACAGGTTCATGCACCGCGATCCGCACGGCCAGGTCTTCCATAGGCCTTCGCGGCCTCGAGATTAGCGATTCTTGCAGCTTTGTCCCATTTTTGCCAAACCACTCCACGTTTGGTGGCGGGCGCTCCGAGTGTAGGAGCCACGCTTCACACGTAGGGGCACCGTATCCCATGTCTCAAGAGCCAACCGAAACTCTCTATGCCCTCCTCGACGCGTGGAACGCACGTGACCTACCCCGGTTCCTCGATCTACTGACGCCTGACGTCGAGTGGTACGATCTCAGCATGCCAGATCCCCCTGCACGCGGTCGCGAGGCCGTAGGCGCTTTCAGCGAAGCTGTGCTCCGTGCATTCCCGGATTTCCAGTACACCATCAAGCCGCCAATCTGCGTCGCGCCGGACGGCTCCCGGTGCGCGGTGCACTGGCGCATCACTGCTACCCACTCGGGTCCATTAACGCCGCCGGGATTTGCGCCCACCGGGCGCAGAACGAGCATCGAGGGCGTGGACATGCTCGAGTTCCGTGGCGGCCAGGTGTCTCGGGTTCTTACCCTGTTCGATCCCTTCCTGGGAGCTGAGCAGCTTCTGGGTATCCGCATGCGACCCCGTCCCGGGAGCATCCGCTTGCGGCTCCTCGTCCTGGTGCAGCGGCTGACCGCGGCTTGGCTCCGCCGGCACCCGTCACCGCCCACCACTTAACAAGCACGTGAAGCGGTCGAGCGCGTCGAAGCGCGGCA
>JBDHHM010000286.1:0-2590 GCA_039589355.1 Gemmatimonadota bacterium
GGAGCAGGCGTATATTGTGCCGATGATGAACCGGGCGAGCATGCCAGAAGGGTGGCTGGGGGGAGGAGATGGCGCGTTCTGACAACCCACTCGATCGCGTACACGACGCGGTGCGGAGCGCGAAGTTCCGTGACGCGATCAGCGCCGCTTCCGCCGTCCCCACGACCGAACTGGGTCGCGAGCAGATCAGCCAACTGATGGACGCCATGCTCACCGCGGCCGCCGGCCTCTCCGACGGCTCGATAGACGAGCTCGCCGCCTACGACCTCGTCGTCCGACTGGGCGATCGGATACCACGCGATGACGTCTACCGGCCCGCCGTTGAGCTGAGAGTGAACAGCGCACTGTTCAACAAGGGCGTAGTTCTGGCTCAGATGGGCCGTGCTGATGAAGCGATCGCCGTGTACGACACCCTGGTGGGCCGGACCGGCGGTTCCCGGCAGCTGGGTCTGCGGGAGAACGCCGTCCGGGCACTCTTCAACAAAGGGGCGAGCCTGGCAGGACTGCACCGGCACGAGGAAGCGGTCGGCGTCTACGACGAGCTGGTCGGTACTTTCTCCGGTGAGCCTGGTGCGGTCATGAGCGAGGCCGTGGGCAAGGCGATGGTGAACAAAGGCATCGCCCTGGCCGAGCTCAACCGGCTGACCGAGGCCGTCGGCGTACTCGACGAAGTCGTCAAGCGCTGGAGCGAATCTACGGATCCGATCCTGCGCGAGCGGGCGGCCAAGGCGCTGCTCAACAAGGCGGCTGCGATGATCCAAATGGGACAGGAGGGTATTGCGCTGAAGGTCTACGAGAGCATCGAGACGATGTACGGCCGCGACAAAGCGCCCAATGTCCGCGAGCAGGTCGCCGTCGCCAGAGTCAGGAAGGAAGCCCTCGAGGAGTCCCTCGGCTAATCCATCTCGCTGCTGTGGTCGTGGATTATCCGCCAGCCCTCAGTCGTCCTCTCCAGCACCAAAGTGAAGATCCCCTGCGAGGTGATCGAATCACCCTGGAAGAGCACGTAGCGCGCCGTGGCCAGCCCGATCCACGGGGCGATCGGGCGAGTCTGCAGACCCTCGAAGCGTAGCGAGTCACGGGCCGCCTCCGGCCCGAAGCGCGGAGCGTAGCGGCTGCGGATCGTCTCCCAGCCGTATATCGGGCCCACCGCGCCCATGAAACTCGTCTCCTCGCCGCGCTTGTACCAGTAAAGGAAGCCGTCCAGGTCGCCGCCGTTCCACGAGTATTCCGACTCGGTCAGCAGGCTATCGACTGCGGCTTGGAAGGCCGCCGGATCGGTCGTCTCGCTCCGTTCGCCGGAAGGCGCGCACGCAAGGGCAAACCCGGCCAAAGCGATCGTGGCTACTTGCTTGACCATAGATCACCGACCTCCTCAAAAAGTCCACTCGATCCCGAACCTCACTCCTCCAGGTACACCGCGAACCAGCCGGCGCTCAGGTCGACTGCCCGATCGAGCTGCTCGGTGGTCCCCGCGAACGGGTGAACGGCGCCGAAGGTGTGGCTTCCATGCTTGATGCGCTCGAAGCGCGTGCTCTCCGCAGGCGCCGCCGCCGCCAGTCGCTCGCCGTCGGCTATGCTCACCGATTCGTCGTCCTCGCCGTGGACAATCAGGTGGGGCACCTGGAGCCGCGCGGCCGCCCGCTCCAGGTCGAAGCGCTCGGCGTTGCGCTCGGCGTCCTCCAGCAGCACCACGCCCAACGGCATCATCTGGCCGGTCCGCGCGTTGAGGATCTCGATGCTACCCACCCTGCGCCACTCTTCCTTCTGTTCATCCGACCAGCGGTCGATGTAGGCGATGGCGTTCCAGGTGACCAGCGCCGCCACACGCGGGTCCTCGGCGGCAGTGATGATCGTGCTGATCCCGCCACGACTGTGACCCAGGAGCCCGAAGCGCTCACGCGACAACAGACCCGGCAGCTCTCCCGCTTCCGCCACGTCGAGCACCAGCTTCAAGTCATCCAGTTCCTTGCTGAACGTGTTGCGCTCGAACTTGTCAAGCTCGGTGAAGTTCTCCAGGTCGGGGCCGACACCACAACCGGAGAAATTGAACTGCACCACCGGGTAGCCCGCCCCCTCCACCAACTGCTCGGCTGTGTAAGGGAAGAAACCCCAGTTCTTGAACCCCTTGAAGCCGTGGCAGATGACGATGGCGGCCTTCCCTTTGGCGTCTCCCCCGCTCCACACGTCGCCGCGGATCGGGTCGCCGTCCTTATTATAGAGCTCGAACTCCGTCCGTCTGATCGTCATGTCTCCGCTTCCGGGTGCCACTCCACATCGGCCACGCCCTGCCGCGCGTTCGCCGCCCGGGCGAGGGTGAACAGGAAATCGGAGAGCCGGTTCAGGTATTTGATGACGACCGGCTCGACCTCTTCCTGCTTCGCCAGCGCCACAGCCCGACGCTCCGCACGTCGGCAGACGCTCCGCGCCACGTGAAGCGTCGCCGCCAACTCGCTGCCGCCCGGCAGCACGAACGCTTTCAAGGGCGTCAGCTCCTCATCCAGCCTGTCGATCCAATCCTCCAACGCCTCGATCCGCGTCTCGGCCAACTCGGGTATGTGCTCCGGTTTCGCCGCGCCCGTCTTCGGCG
>JBDHHM010000287.1:0-3214 GCA_039589355.1 Gemmatimonadota bacterium
GTGCTGGGTTGGGGCGTCGGCGGAATCGAGGCCGAGGCCGCCATGCTGGGCCAGCCGGTAACCATGCTGATCCCGCAGGTCATCGGCTTCAAGCTACTCGGCGAGCTGCCCGAGGGCGCAACGGCGACCGATCTCGTGCTCACGGTGACGCAGATGCTCCGTCAGAAGGGCGTGGTCGGCAAGTTCGTCGAGTTCTACGGTGCGGGGCTGGCGAATCTACCGCTGGCCGATCGCGCTACCATCAGCAACATGTCGCCGGAGATGGGATCGACCTGTGCCATCTTCCCGGTGGACGAGGAGTCGCTGCGCTACCTGCGGTTCAGCGGGCGGAGCGACGAGCAGGTCGCGTTGGTCGAAGCCTACATGAAGGAGCAGGGGCTGTTTCACTCGCCGGGCAGCCCGGAGGCAGAGTACACGGACAGGCTCGAGCTGGACCTGAGCACGGTGGAGCCGAGCCTCGCTGGGCCGAAGCGTCCCCAGGACCGCGTTCCGCTTTCCCAGGCGCGGGCAGGCTTCAAGCAAGCTCTGAAGACCCTGGTCGCCCCCGGCGCGGTCGGTGTGACCGGAGAATGGGAGAGCGAGGGCGGAAACGGCGATGAGCCGGACCCGATCGACAAGTTCATTGCGGAGCGTGCAGTCGCAGTCTCGGTGAACGGGGACACACGAGCTGCACTAATACGTCCAATCCGTCGGTCATGATTGCTGCTGGACTTGTGGCCAAGAAAGCCGTAGAGCGGGGGCTGACTGCCAAGCCGTGGGTGAAGACGAGCCTGGCGCCAAAGCGGAACTTCTGCCTTACCTGGAACAGTTGCGCTTCAACGTCGTCGGCTACGGTTGCACTACCTGCATTGGCAACAGCGGCCCCCTCGATCCCGAGATCTCCGCCGGCATCCGGCAGGGCGATCTCGTGGCGCTCTCGGTCCTGTCGGGCAACAGGAATTTCGAGGGCCGCGTCCACGCCGAGATCCGCGGTAACTATCTCGCTTCGCCGCCGCTGGTCGTGGCCTACGCGCTGGCGGGCCGCATGGACGTCGACCTCTACAGCGAGCCGCTGGGCACGGGCGCTGATGGCGAGCCGGTGTTTCTCAAAGACATTTGGCCGAGCCGCCGCGAGGTGCAGGAGACGGTGGAGAAGGCGTTGCAGTCGGACATGTTCCGAGCGACGTACGACGAAGTTTTCGAAGGCAGCGAGCAGTGGAAGTCGATGCCCGTTCCTGAAGGCGTTCTCTATGAGTGGGACGCCGAATCCACCTACGTGAGGCATCCGCCCTTCTTCGCGGGGCTCACCACCGAGCCGCAGCCGGTAGACGCGATCGGGGGTGCGCGGGTGCTGGCCTACCTGGGCGACTCGGTCACGACCGACCATATCTCGCCGGCCGGCGCGATCAACAGAGACAGTCCCGCGGGCCGCTACCTGGTCGAGCGCGGCGTCGAGCCGCCGGACTTCAACTCCTACGGCTCGCGACGGGGCAACCACGAGGTGATGATGCGGGGCACGTTCGCCAACGTGCGCCTGCGCAACAAGCTGGTGCCGGGCGTGGAGGGCGGGTTCACCCGGCATATCCCGAGCGGCGAGCAGATGTCGATCTACGATGCGGCGATGATGTACCAGGACGAGGGAACGCCGTTGGTCGTGCTCGGCGGGATCGAGTACGGCTCCGGCTCGTCGCGGGATTGGGCGGCAAAGGGGACGCGCCTGCTGGGCATCCGCGCGGTCATCGTCAAGAGCTTCGAGCGCATCCACCGCAGCAACCTGATCGGGATGGGCGTGCTGCCGCTGCAGTTCCCGGAGGGTGTGAGTGCCGAGTCGCTGGGACTCACCGGCGATGAGACATTCGAGGTCGAGAGTCCGGAAGGGAAGCGGGAAGTGAAAACAACTGCGAGCAAGCCGGACGGCGGGACCGTCGAGTTCAAGGCCACCGTACGGATCGACACCCCCCAGGAGTTCGAGTACTATCGGCACGGCGGTATACTGCACTACGTGTTGCGGCAGCTGGCGCAATCTTAGACGACTTCCTGCGCCCGACGCTATGGTCGAATAAGGTCGCTGATCGGCGTCCGGCGCCGAGCCTGGAACTCCGGCCCGGATTGTGTAGTATTGTGGACTATGAAGCGGATATGGGCTCTCCTTCTGCTCGTGGCCCAAGTAGGGCTACTGACCGGGGCTGCGCTGTCACCTAACCATGGTGGGCATGGCGACCATGCTTGCTGCCATCGGGTAAGCGCGCCGGCGGAGTGGGGAATCGTCGGCGAGCAGACCGAGTGCACGCATTGCCCGGTCGATGAATGCGCAAGCATGGCGAGGTGCGCGGGGACAGTGACCGCGATGGTCGCGACGGCGCACGTTCCATTTGTGGAGGAATACGCTTCTGCGTGGGAGTGCGAGCCAGCCTCTCGCGAGATAACTGCCGCAGCCCCCCCAATCCTACCACCACCCAGAGTCTAGCCTCTCCGAAAACAGCATTCAGGAATCGCCCGGCGGGCTTCTGCCGGGTGTGCGTGCACGTGCTTCACGCTGTGAGGGGCAAGGTATGGCATTCAGAAGACTACTTCGATTGATGGCGACCGTTGCGCTCGGGCATCTCGTGGCGACGTCGCTGGCCTATAGTGCGGTAGGGCAGGATCCTGTGTGGCCGCCCGCGGACACGTTGCGCTTGACCGACGTGATAGCGGCAGCGCGCGAGACCAACCCGATGCTGCAGGCGGTGCGACTGCGTGCCGACGCCGCACAAGAGCGCGTGCCTCAGGCGGGCGCACTTCCCGATCCGCAATTGCTGTTCGGGTTCATGAACCGGCCGGTGAAGGACCTGGCAAGAACCGATCAGCCAATGACGATGAACTCCGTCTCGCTGATGCAGCGTTTGCCGTGGCCGGGGAAACTGGGCTTCAGCGAGGACCGCGCGGAGTATCTGGCGGCGGCGGAAGTGCTAGAGGCTCAGGAAGTTGAGCGGCGACTGCTCGCCCGTGTGAAGTCGGTGTACTACCGGCTCGCCTTCATGGATCGGGCGCTGATTATCATGGGCGAGACCCGGGAATTGCTGCGTGATTTCCTGCAGGTCTCGTCGGCGAGGTACGCGGTGGGGTCGGGGCTGCAGCAGGACGTGCTGCAGGCGCAGGTCTCGGTTGCGCAGATGACCGAAGACATCACGGTGATGGAGCAAGACCGTGTGGCCATGGCGGCGCGCCTCAACGCGCTGCTGGGTCGCGGCGCCAC
>JBDHHM010000288.1:0-2570 GCA_039589355.1 Gemmatimonadota bacterium
TGCAGGTCGCTTATCTCACCGTTCGCATCGAGATCGACGTACAGTGGACTCGAGCCGGCCAGCAGCCTCGTGATCCCCGAAGCCCGGAACTCGGCGAAGGTGAGCGCCACCGGCTGCAGGAGGTACTCCGGCGGCCCACCGTTCCCCGAAACCAGGATACTACGCAGCAGCCACTTCGGGAACTGATAACGGTCCGCCAGGCCCGGAATGTTCAGGTCGTCGGCCCAGACGGCCACCGCCCAATCGGCGTAGAGCCTGAAGAAGTCCTCGCCGGTCTGCGCCTCGATGTTGGCGACGCCGTTCGGTGCGGCGGAGACGATGTCGCGGAAGATGAAGTCGCCGTACTGGTCGGCGAGCCAGCGCAGGAACAGCCAGGCGGCGCCGCGCTCGCCGAGTGTCCCGCTCCCTGAGACCACGGTCAGCGAGTTCGTACCCGGTTCCTCGAGGAAGCTGGCGGCGCGACCGAAGTTGGATGCGTAAAGGTTATCGGCGGCATCGGCGTCGCCGGCAGCGTCCGCCTCGTCACCTCCGAGTTCCTCGCCCATATGGGCGAGACCCTCGCTCAGCCAAAGCTCCTCCCCACTCCCATCGTGGACGAAGATCTTGAAGCGGAAGTTGACCATGTGCACGGTCTCGTGAACCATCACACCCGGGAGCAGCTGAAGCACGCGCTCCCGTTCGCGCGGGTCACTGTGTATGCCGGCCTCGTCCGGCACGAGTCCGTAGAAGAGCTCGCCGTCGTTCGAGAATCGACAGATGTCGCAGGTCGGGCTGCCGGGGTCGAGGAGGTCGAGCCCGAAGAAGAAGCCGACGATGACACCGTCGGAACCGCGCTCCGTGAGCTTGTTGACCGTAGGTGACAGGAGAACGATCACGCGGTCGTTGTGATCGAAGTCGGTCGGCTCGCCGTAGAAGTCGAGGTCCGACTGATAGAGGATCTGGTCGTACAGCCTGCCGAGCTCCTCGATGTCGGAGTCTGTCAGACCGGGCGAAGGGGCGGCATCGTCCAGATAAAGGAGCGTGTGGGTGCCGACGAACTTCAGCGTCGCGGTGACGCGATCGAAGTCTTCTTCCTCAGCGTTGGGCAGCGCATCGGTGTTTCTGATCACCCAGAAACCGCGCCGACTGCCCAGGGACGGCTGGGCGAAGAGCTGCGCGCTGTACTGGGCCTGGCCACCGGGGGCGAGCTCGCGGGCCGCCAGCCCGCGCGCCACCAGTTCCCGCTCGAAGGCCCGTAGCCGGGTGTCGAAGCTCTCCACCGCCGGTCCGGCGGCGGCCTCAGCGGCCGAGAACAGGACACTGCTGCCGCCCAGCGTTACCGAGACCTCGAGATCGGTCTCGAACTCGGCGCTCAAAGCGACGAGCATGTACTTCGCCGAGCCGCCGTCGGCGGGTAGCACCGCGCAGCCGACTTCGCTGCTGCCCTCCATCACGAGCACCTGCCCGACATCGAACGGCTGTGCCGGCACGGAGACGGTGAGACTTTGGGTCGGACCGGTGTAACCGTCGACCCGCAACCGCACGTCCGTATCCTTGGTGGGCCCACAGACACCGGCGGGCGCGGGAACGACGGTGCGCAGCGTCGCCGGCGACCCATCCTGCCGCTCGGCGATTTCGCCGGACACACCATCGAAGAGGATCTCGATCGACATCTCGGGCGTGAGATCGGTCACGACAACGTCGATGGTGTCACCGGGAGCGGCACTGCTTGCCGATAGCGACTGGATGGCAGGCGCCGGAACCGCCGTCAGGGAATCCAGGAAGACGGGCTCGAGGCCCTGGACACTGGCTCGCACCTGGAGATCGCCGGGGAGGTCCCCCAGAATGACGCGCGTCGTCGCATAGCCGTCATCGTCGGTGACCGCGGACATCCGGGTCGGCTCACCATCGCCCTGGATGACCCTCCAGGTGACGGTCGCGCCACCTTCGCCCGCCCCACCGCTCTTCCGACGAACGGCCACCACCAGCGGATCGGCGAGCACGGTGCCGACCACCCCGCTCTGATCGCTACCAGAAACGACGACCAGCTCGAACGCGTTCGGGTCGAAGCCCGTGGGGTCGTCATCACCGCTACACGCGGCGACGAGCCCGACAACCGTGGCCAGGGTCAGAAGCTTCGCGATCCTCATTCCAGGCAACCGCATCCTATTCCTCACCTTCTGTATGATCTCGCCGAGCCGCTGGCCCAGCGTGCGCACACCGCACCGGGGCCAAAGATACATCCGGATCGGTGTGGGTGCAGGCGGCCTTTCACACCGTCGGCCAGCCGGACGGTCCCCTGCGTTCGACCCGCCATCGGCCCACTTCGTTAAACGCGACGGGCGGTGGCGGGTTCTCCTTTCGCTGTAAGGCAGAAGGGGGGATCGCCGGACGCCTGCGGTCAGTTCGAAGCGACCTCCTTCTCGATATCGGTCAAGTCGATGACGGGGCTGCCGAGCAGTTGGGAGCGGCCTGTACGGACCCGACCGACGACCGTCACGTAGTCGAGCGGCTGCAGGCTCTCGGCGATCGGCAGGAGATCATCCGGCACCGCCAGGTAGACGAAGCCGGCGTCGCCCGCCGCCCCACGG
>JBDHHM010000289.1:0-2570 GCA_039589355.1 Gemmatimonadota bacterium
GTGGCTGACGAAAACGATAGCCATCCCCAGTCGTTTCTGAAGGCCGGCCAGCAGATCGAGGATCTCCGCCTGGATCGTCACATCGAGAGCCGTGGTCGGTTCGTCTGCGAGCAGTACGTCCGGGTCACAGGCCAATGCCATGGCGATCATCGCCCGCTGCCGCATGCCGCCGGAGAACTCGTGCGGGTAGTCGTCCAACCGCCGCTCCGGGTTGGGGATCGCCACCAGGCCCAGCATCTCCGCCGCCCGCTCACGCGCCGCGGCCCGGCCGACGCCGCGGTGCAGCCGCACCGTTTCCGCGATCTGATCGCCGATCGTCCATACCGGGTTCAGGCTGGTCATCGGCTCCTGGAAGATCATCGAGATCTCGTTCCCCCGGACGCCCCGCATCTCCACCTCGGAGATCCCCATCAGATCCCGGTCACCCGACCGAATCGCGGACCCCGGCTCGACCCGGCCGGGCGGGTCGATGAGCCGCAGGATCGACAGGCAGGTGATCGACTTGCCGCAGCCCGACTCGCCGACTATCCCTAGCGTCGCGCCGCGCTCCAGGCTGAAGCTGATGCCGTCCACCGCGCGCACCGGCCCATCCGCCGTATGGAAGTACGTTCGGAGGTCATCGACCTGCAGGACGGGCGCACTCACGCTTACACCCTCAGCCGCGGGTCGAGGGCGTCGCGCAGCCCATCGCCGATCAAGTTGACTGCGACGACGGTGAACACGATCGCCAGTCCGGGAAAGGTCGACACCCACCAGGCCTCCAGCAGAAACTCGCGGCCGTCGTTGATGATGACGCCCCAGGTAGGCGTCGGCGGCGGTACGCTCAGGCCCAGGAACGACAGGCCGGCCTCGATCAGGATGATGTTGCCCAGTCCCAGCGTCGCCGCCACGATCACCGGCCCCATCACGTTCGGGATGACATGTCGGAGGATGATTCGCGGGCTGCCGAGCCCCAGGGCCCGCGCCGCCTCGATGAACTCCCGCTCCCGCAGCGACAGCACCTCGCTTCTCACGATCCGCGCCGTCGACGGCCAGAGCGTCAGGCCGAGCACGATTACGACTACCAGAATCGATGGCTGCTCGAAGAGCGCGATCACCGTGATCAGGAGCACCAGGCGCGGGAACGAGATCAGTGTATCGACGATGCGCATCAGCACGCTGTCGACGAAACCGCCGAAATAGCCGCTCACCGCGCCGACGGACGTGCCCAACGTGATCGAGATCGCCACGGCGATGAAGCCGATCGACAGGCTGATGCGCGCGCCGTAAAGGATGCGCGTGTAGACATCGCGCCCGTACTTGTCGGTCCCCATCAGGTGCTCCCCCGACGGTGCGAGGTGCCGCACCGAGAGGATGTCGTCGACGATAAAGGTCGGGTCGTAGGACGTCAGGTAAGGCGCCAGTAACGTCACCAGGTAGAGCGCTACCGTGAGATAGAGCCCCAGAACCGCCGGTCGGTTCTTCTTGAACTCGCGCCAGGCGATCGCCCAACCCGAAGCGCCCGCGATCTCGTCTTCCCGGTGGCCGCGCCCCCAGACGGCGCTCAGCCACCAGGCCAGCCCCAGGGTCCCTACCAGCGTCAGGAGCGCGATCCAGTGGTCGACCCGCCCTGCCGTGAACGTCGCCAGCACCCGCTCGGAGCCCAACGCGAGGACCGCCAGCATGCCGAGGCCGAGTGCCATGAGCGACAGCCCCGCCAGGCGCTGGCCCCTTAGCAGCTGCGGCAGACCGGGCAGCAGCGCGGCGGCGCTCGGGCGCTTCGCACGCCCGCCGCTCCCGCTATTCACGGCGCCCTCCCTCGTAGCGAATCCTCGGATCGACTGCGGCGTACAGGATGTCGGCGATCAGGTTGGCGATGACCACCATCACGGCGAAGACGAACGTCGTCGCCATCACCGTCGGGTAGTCACGCTGGGTTATCGCGTCGTATATCGCTCGCCCCATTCCCGGCCAGGCGAAGACGACCTCCACCAGCACCGCGCCGCTGAACAGGAACGGCAGATACAGTCCGAGCAGCGTGATGATGGGGAGCAGCGCGTTCTTCAAAGCGTGCTTGAGGATGACCTTGCGCTCCGGAAGCCCTTTCGCCCGCGCGGTCCTGATGTAGTCCTGGCGGACCACCTCGAGCATCGAGCTGCGCATGTAACGGGCGATGCTCGCCGCCGACGACACGCCCAACGCGATCGACGGCAGCACGAGATGATGTAGCCGATCGGTGAACTTCCCCCAGGTGCCGAGCATCTCGTAGTTCACGCTGTCCATCCCCGACGCCGGGAACTTGAGCACGTCGGGCCACCACTCGATCGGGTGGACCTTGTACGCGAAAATCAGTATCAGCATCAGGCCCAGCCAGAAGCTCGGCATCGAGTAGATGAACAGAGCGCCCAGCGTCAAAGCGTGATCGAGGCCCGAGTGCTGGCGGACCGCCTGGATGATGCCGAGCCCGATCCCGATGGCGAAGATCAGCAGCAGCGACGTGCCGCTCAGCAGGAGCGTGTTGGGGATGCGCTCGGCCAGGATGGACGCGATCGGGCGGTTCTGCGTTACGCTGACCCCGAAGTCGCCCGACA
>JBDHHM010000290.1:0-2569 GCA_039589355.1 Gemmatimonadota bacterium
GTACGTTCGCCGCAGCGACGAGCCGCGCGCCTACAAGGAGGACGCGAAGGAGGCGGCCTCGTACTACGGCGAAGCCGTGAAGAAGGCGATCCGCAAGGTCAGCGCCGCCCTCGACGACGCCGCCAGGGGCGGGCCCGTCGAGTTATAGACTCGACATTGGACAGCCGACATTCGTCGGACGACGCCCGGCTTCAATCTCGGCTATCGACTTTCGACGCTCGACGTCCGACTTTCACACCGCGAATTGAACGTCGGACATCGATAGCCGAGAAGTGAGCCGAACGTCGGTAGTCGATTGTCGGCTGTCGAATGTCGAAATCAACCCCGGAGCACGGCGTCACTACTAGTGCGGCCCGCCGCCGCTCTCCCCCGCTACGACTGCGGGAACCGCTTCCTCGACGAGTTCTAGCCCTAGCGTCCGACCCTTCTCCACCGCCGGCACTCCCTCGGCGAGCCAGACGGGCGCGGGCGCATCCTGCAGGTAGTGGTCGAAAAACTGCTGCATGCGCACCGCCCAGTCTTTGCGGTTCTGGTATTTCCGCAAGCCGTGCGGCTCACCGTTGTAGTTGAGGAGCCAGGCCGGCTTGGCTAAGCGCCGAAGCGCCACGAAGAACTCGATCCCCTGGTACCACGGCACCGCCCCGTCCTCATCGTTGTGCAGCATCAGGACCGGAGTCTCGACCTTGTCCGCCCAGAAGAGCGGCGAGTTCTCGATGTAGCGCTGGCGCGCCTCCCACAGAGAGCCGCCCAGGCGGCTCTGGCTCCTCTCGTACTGGAACATCCGGCTCCTGCCGCTGCTCCACCGGATACCGCCGTAGGCGCTGGTCATGTTGGAGACGGGTGCACCTGCCTCAGCCGCGGCGAAGATGTCCGTCTGGGTCACGAGGTAGGCTATCTGATAGCCACCCCAGCTATGCCCCTGGATACCGATACGCTGCGGATCGACGAACCCTTCGTCCAGCACGCTGAGCACCCCTGACACCACGCAGTCGAAGGCGCTCTCGCCGGGATAGCCGACCCGGTAGTGCACATCGGGCACGAAGACCACATAGCCACGGCTCACGTAGAAGGCGATGCTGATGCTCGAACCGCCCGGCCCCGGGCTGCGGTAGCTGTGCAGAGCGTCCGCCATCCGCTCGTAGAAGTACACCATCATCGGATACTTCCTCGACGGGTCGAAATTCTCCGGCTTGTAGAGGATGCCCTCGAGCTCTTTTCCATCCGTCGAGCGCCAGTCAACGAGCTGGGCGGTGCCCCAGAGGTATTCCGCTTGCTGAGGATTCGCCTCGCTCGCCCTGCGCATGTCGCCGAAGGAGAGATCGCTCACCCAAAGATCGGGGTACTCCGTGAAGCTCTGTCGCGTCAGCATGAGCACGTCGGCATCCTCGGCCTTGCGGGGAAGACTGAACCGCTGCTCCGCCATGATGAGCTCCGTTGGTTCGCCGTCCCCCTCGAATCGATCTCGATAGAACCCGCTCGCCTTGGTCTCGTTATCGAAGGCCCTGAGAAGCATCTGCTCGTCCTCGGAAAGCGCGTCCTGCTCCGGGTCGAGTTGGAGATATCGGAAGTCGAGGCCCCGCTCACGTCCCACCCCCTCCGTCAGATTACGGGGGGACCGCCGGCCCCTGGGATCCGTGGCCCAGATGTCGTGCTTGTCATAGACGAGGAACCATCGGTCGCCCTCCGTCCAGCCGGCGTTTCCGTAGGGGCCCGGAATCATCGGGTGATCGTCCTCCTCTTCGTGGACGGGATAGGAGACGGCCTCCGTCAGTTTCACCGGCTCACCACCTCCAACGGAAAGAGCAAACCATGCCCGCTCGTGGCCGTCCCACCACGTGAGATATTCGGCCTCGGGCGAAAGGTCGGCGCGCCACCCGTGCAGCTTCTCGACTACCTTGCGGCGCTCGCCGGTACGGACATCGACGACGTAGATATCGTAGTAGGAGGGAGAGTCCCATGAGATGAGCTGTCGGTAGGGAACGTTCGACCCGCCGACGGCGATGTCCGCATCGCCCTTCGATCCCACCTCGACGTTCGGCACGGCTCGGTCGGCGAGCTGGACGACCGCTCCCCTGTCCAGGTGAGCCACGGCTAGGTAAGTGCGCTCGAGCTCTCTCTCCCGCTCGACCAACTGCTGCGGTTGCAGCAAGGGATCGCGCCAGTTCCAGACGTCGAGCTCGACCTTCTCCCACTCGGGGACCTCCTCCTCGGGCTCCGGCTCCGGCCGGGGCGCGGTGCCGAAGAAGAGGCGCCTGCCGTTCTCGGAGAAGCTCAGGTCGCCGTGCTCGCTGACCCACCAGCCGTCGGGGATCCCAGCCGTCCCCTCACCCGCCACCGCGCGAGCTTCAGCCGAACCCGCGCGCCAGTGGTAGAGGACGAATGCCGGCTGGTCCGCCTCGTAGTCCTCACTATTCGATACGAACGCCAGCTGCCGGCCTTCCTCGTCGAAGGTCAACGTCTTGTACTCGCCCTCCCCGGTAGCGAGTGCCGTCTCTCCCCCGTCGACAAGATCCACGATGTAGACACCGTCGGCCGAGCCATCCTCGCTGGAGACCGCGTAGGCAAGTCG
>JBDHHM010000291.1:0-2561 GCA_039589355.1 Gemmatimonadota bacterium
CGGAAACGACAGCGATCGCGGCTGCGTCCTCCGGGTCGGGTGGTGGCCCGTTGATTCCGCCTCCGTCGCCGTCACCGCCGCATGCTCCCAGAGCCAGCGCCAAGCCGGCAGCTATTGGACCGTACCAGAGACTCCGCATTGTGTCCTCCTCGTCTTGTGGTTCTGAGTCGCCCCCGACTCCCCCGACTGATGGAGAACAGCCCGGCCTGGAATAGGGTTCCGGACCGGGCTGTCCCGGATTGGTCGGTGACTCGCTGCAGTGTCCCTAGGGTGGGGCTATCCCCTCAGCTCCTCATGAAGAGCAGGCCTCTTACCCGGCCGCTAGTCACCCTGAACCCGGTGATCGAGCCGTCGGCGTCGCGCTCGAACTGGACCTGCCCGAAGAACCAGGTGTTGCCGCTGAACGCGTCGGGAGCTGACGGCGTCAACGTAATGGTGTCGTGCCGGACGTGCGTTGCGACCAGCGCGTCGTCGCGAACGACGAGCGTGTACGTCGTGCCGAGCTCTTCGCTGTAGTACTCGCCGGTGTACTCCGCCAGCTCGACCTCCTCGGGGGCGAATGGCTCGATCCGCTGCGCCTCGAGCTCCTCATCGCCCTGGCTAGCTATGAACCTATTGACCTCGCCCGCCTCGTCCCGCTCGAAGGTCACGTACAAGTCGCGCGCGGGGACGAAGAACCGTGTATCCGACTCGGGCACAAGCTCGAGTCGCGGCTCATCCGGTCCCCGGGCCCACAGGCGGTCACCGTCTCGGAAGACCATCACGACCTCGGGCCCGATCTGGTAGTCTCCCGCGTAATCGTCGTAGATCGCGGGGTCGACCTCGACCGCCGGAGGCTCCGACTCCTGCTCGGGGGCCGGCTCCGGCGTCTCCTCCTCCAGCTTGTCAGCCAGGTAGACATCCGCCACACGCAGCCCCATCGAGCTGGAGCTGAAGTCGCCAAGGTTGCTGAGCACGACCACGGCGAGTTCTTCTTCGGGGAAGCGGACCACGTAGCTCCGAAATCCCGCGTCGCCGCCGCTGTGTCCGACGGTCCTGAGCCCGCGGTGCTCGCCGATACCCAGACCGAAGGCGTAGCTCAGTGTATCGCCGTCATTCAGGATACCGCGCGTGTGCATCGCCTCGATTACCGCCGGGCCGCCGACCCGTCCATCATCCAGGTTGTCCTCCCATCTCACCAGATCTTCGACCGTTGTGAAGAGACTGGTCGCACCCACGTTCGCATAGCTGAGCACCGCCTTCCGGTAACCGCCCCCGCGGCGCGCATAGGAGTAGGCGCGGTTCGGGACCACCAGTTGGTGGTCGTCGTGGAAGTGGGTGTCCGTCATCCCGAGCGGCTGGAAGATGTTCTGGGCCGTCCACTCGGCGAACGACTGCCCCGTGACCCGCTCGACGATCTCGGCAAGCAGCGTGTAGCCCGTGTTGCAGTAGAGGATTTCGTCCCCCGGAGTGAAGTTGAGCTCGCGTTGCCGACGCACCAACCGCATAATCTGATCGCGGGTGATCACGTCATCGAGCCGCCACCCGGCAATCGCCAGCAATACCCACTGATCGCGCAGGCCGCTGGTGTGGTGTATGAGGTGCCTGATCGTGATCGTGTCGCCGAAGTCCGGGACCTCGGGCAGGTGGATGCGAATATCATCATCCAGCGACAGCTTGCCCGCGTCGGCGAGCATCGTAACGGCAAAGGCGGTGAACTGTTTCGAGACCGACGCGACGTGGAATACGGTCGTCGGTGTTATCGGGACCTCGTACTCGAGCTGGGCGAGCCCATAACCCTGCTCGTATACGATCGCGCCGCCGCGAGCTACCGCCAGCGCCGCACCCGGCGAGCCGGGGACGTTCCACGGTGCGAACAGCTGATCGACTTGTCCCGACATCGTACTCGCCACGGGTTCGATACGCAGAATCGTGATCGCATACCCTCCCGACTCTGCCTCCGGGTCGTAGGGTGTAATCTCGATCCGATACTCACCCGAGGTCTCGGAAAAGAGCGTCACGAACTCCGTTCCACGCTCTCCGGACCCATCGATTTCGTCGACTTCTCTGCCCGCCGGATCCTGAATTCGAACCACGACGTCCATCCCCAGCTGTTCCACGTTTGCGAACATGTAACGGTCGGACCGTAGTGCGACTTTGAACCTGTGCGTCTCGCCCGACGCCAGCTCTCGCTCGATCCGCGAATTCAGGCGTAGGTCAGTAACCTCGTCCTGAGCGTTCACCGGGTTCGGCTGGATGGCAAGCAGCGCCGCCGCGATGATCGACGCGGGCACGAGATGACGTCTCATCATAGTGTTCTCTCCGGCTTGTAAGCTCACGCCTCGTGGACCGTCTTTCCTCCGACGACCGTTCGCACGACCTCGATCTCCTTGATCCGGTCGGGGTCCACCTCGTGGAAATCCTCGGCCAGGACCACGAAATCGGCCAGTTTGCCCGCCGTTATCGAGCCCTTGATGTCCTCCTCGAAGGCGGCGTGCGCAGCGTTGACCGTGCAGATACGAAGCGCCTGGTCCGGGGTGACCCGCTGGTTCGGGCCCCAGACCCTGCCGTCGAAGTCTTTC
>JBDHHM010000292.1:0-2558 GCA_039589355.1 Gemmatimonadota bacterium
CGGCCTCGACCTGCGCTCGCCATTGCGCGAAGGTGCATCGACCGATGAGATCAGACAGCTGATTGCGGAGAAGTGGGCGCGCCGCAGCGACCGCGGCGCCGAAGAACGCGCGGAACTCAATTCGCTACGCGGTCCGCTGTACCAGATCGAAGACCTGCGGAAAGACCCGCACCGGGAGATGCATACGCGGGGTGGGTAGTTGTCCTGTTGGGAATTCCCACTACGATGATGACTCGGAAAGCCGCTCCATCGCCCGACGCGCCGCTTCCACACGCGGCTGCAGGTCCGGATCCGCGTCCTCCCACAGCTCGACGAAGCGACCGTAGTACAGCGTTGCCTTCTCAGTGTCCCCGCGCAGTTCGTACAGTCCGCCCAACCGCTCGTAGATTACGGCGAGCGCGAACCAATCGCCGGCGTCCAGGCGACCCAGCCACGGCGTCGTTACGTAGCGCTCATAGATAGCGGCGACAGAGTCGGTCTCGCCGGCCTGATCATACGCCTGGCCCAGCATCGGCAGCACGCAAATCGTACACGGCCCAATATCGATCGCCCGCAGCTCGGCGATGGCATCATCCAGGCGACCCTCGGCCAGAGCCAGGATGCCCTTCGACGCGTCCGCGCCCTCCTGCGGGTTCGCTATGACGGTACCGTCCTCAACGGCCGCCTCGTACTCTGCCAGGTAGGCGCGCGCGCGAGCGGGTCGACCGGCGAGTGCGTAGAAGGTCGCGAGCAGACCGTAAGGACGCTCCGCCGGTTCGATCGTTTCGAGCGGATAGCGCGCGAGCACGTCCTCGACCCCCCGCACGGCGGCCTCCGGTTGACCGCGGAACCAGAGGTCGTGGAACGCGACCCGCACGGCGCTTGCCACGTAGATCGCCACGTCGCCCTCCGCCTCTGCCGCAGCCATCGCCTCGAGGATTAGCCTCTCCGCCTCCCGGAGCTGCCCGCGCACCTCCGCCAGCTGAGCCAGATTGAAGCTCGCGTAACGCTGGAGCAGCGGGCTGGCGCGCTGCGCCTCCCTGAGCTCCAGCACGTGCTGTTCCGCCGTCTCGTAGTCGAACTGCGAGCTGGCGAGCGCCGTAGCCTGCATCGACACGTTGGGATGCCCGGGAAACAGCTCGGCCATGCGATCGAGCGTGTGTTCCGCGTCGCCGTACCGGCCCAAGGCGACCTGCGTACCGATCGCATTGCCGTAGTAGAGGGAGCCGGCCGAGTCGAGCTCGATGGCCCGCGTGAAGAGCTGCTCGGCGCTTCGGAAGTCACGGGCCTCGTCGTAGAGGATGGCCAGGTTGTTCATCGCCCACGGATCATCCGGATAGACGTCGAGCAGCGATTCGTAGGCGGCCATCGCCGCCTCGTTGTCGCCGGCAACGCCCCAGTAGTAACTACCCTCGGTGAGGTAGCGCTCGCGCTCGGTGAGCCTGTCCCGGTGTTCGAAAGCTTGTGTCAACGCCTCCATTCCCCGCACTCGGTCTTGTCCGATATTCCTGAGAGTCACGCCGAGCTTACGGTACGCCATGGCAAAAGCCGTATCGAGTGCTACGGCCTCTTCCAGCAGCGCGACGCCCCGCTCGTTGTCACCGTGCTCGATGACACGCACCGCCTGCGAGTATTTGCGCAGCGCCTCGAGCGACGTCGTCGTCACCCGGTCGAGTGGCTCACCGGCGCGGATCGTCTTCAGCGACTCGCCGATCCGCTCCCTCAAACTGCTGGAGAGCCGATCGATGGCCCCGATGATCTCGGTCGAGTCGCTCGCCGTCTCGCGGAACGGGACCAGCACGCTACCGTCCTGGGCGGAGACGAGTTGTGCCGATAGCTGGAAGGCGCTGCCCACCGGCGTGATCTCACCGGCAACGACCGCTTTGACCCCCTCGCGGATCGCGACCTCACGTGCGAGATCGAGGTCGAGCTCGCGCTCCGGGTCGGTCTGCATGCGCCGCAGCACCTGTCCGACATACGCGGGATCGACGACCGTGACGATCGTCGACTGGCTGAGATCGATGCGGAACGCCTCGGCCGCCGCCTGACCCAGGAGCGGGTCGTCGGTGTTGTTCTCGAAGTCGGCTACAATGAGACGCTCGCGCTCGTCGAGCACACCGGCGGCTACCAGCGATCCGACGGGCCCGATCCCCAAAGCGCGGGTCCCCATGTAGACCGAGACGATCAGCCCCCAGGCCGCGAAGGCACCCACGAACCCGAGGAGGGCGTTCCGCCAGTTGAGCCAGTGGTGAGGCGCAGGTCCCGGTCGCTCGGCGGGCACGGCGGCGGCCGCCGGCTCGGGAGCCGCAGCCTCGGCAGGTGCACCCGGTTCGCCGACGACGAATGGGCGCCGCCGCCCCTGCACGATCGCCGTGGCGATTACGATCGGCAGGCCGATCAGCAGCAGGATCAGCGCGCCTCGGAAGAACCAGTCGGGCAGCCCCAATTGGTCGGTGAAGATGTCCATGATCTCCAGCAGCGCGTACGATCCGCCTAGGTACACGGCGAGTATCCGGGTCAGCCGCGCCCGCCGGAAGATATTCTTCATGCTCTGAGAGCCTGATTCACTCATCTTATTA
>JBDHHM010000293.1:0-2539 GCA_039589355.1 Gemmatimonadota bacterium
GGCCGGCGACGCCAAGCTCGAGATCCTGGACGCGGGCGGGAACCCGATCCGCAGCTTCACCAGCGAAGGCCCGGAGCGTCGCGCGCCGGCCCAGCCCGAATTTATGGGCTTCGGTTTCGCGAGTGCCGGTAGCCTGCGACTCGACAAAGCCGCCGGCATGCACCGTTTCACCTGGGACCTGCGTTATCCGAGCGCTCAAGATTCCGAATCGGGACGGCCCGGGCGCGGTGGTCCTACGGCGGCGCCGGGGACCTATCAGGCGCGGCTCAGCGTCGGCGATTGGAGCGAGACTCGCAGCTTCCGGGTGCTCATCGACCCGCGCGTGGCAGCAGACGGTGTGACGCAGGAGGACCTCGAGGCGCAGCTCGCCTTCAACTTGCGGCTCCTCGACATGACGGGCGAAGCGCGCAGGGCGGCGCAGCGCGTCGAAATACTGCGCCAGGAGCTCGCCGGTCTCGCCGACCAGACCGAAGACCGAGACCTGCTGCGCCGGGCGGAGTCTATAGATGAGCGGCTGGCGGCGATCGAGAGTCTGCTGGTCACCAGCGAGGAAGGTCGCTACCCTCAGCCGATGCTCCTCGACCAGCTCCAGTACCTGGGCGGCATGACGAACGACGCCGACCAAAAGCTGGGCGCGGACGCCTATACGCGCTTCGACGAGTTAAACGCGGAGCTCGCCGGTCACCTGACCGAGATCGAGCGGCTGCTGGAGAACGAGCTGGCGGAGTTGAACACGCTCCTCGAGAATCAGGGGCTCGCGCCGGTTACGACAACGGAGTCCTGAGATAACTGAGCCGCCCCGTAGAACGAGCCCCACCCGACGCCGTACCGTCGAGTGGGGCTCGTCTTTATCCCCCTGAGCTCAACCGGAGATCTTTTCTACGGCGTCGGCTCTCACGAGAGCAAAGCCAACGCTGTTGAAGTTGTTGCGCGCCACCGTCTCGAAGAGTTCGCGCGCACGCTCGGCGTTGCCGGCGCCCTCGTGAGCGACGGCCCTCATGTAGGTCACGTAGATGTTGTTAGGGTTGCCCTGCTCGTAGTGGGCGAGCGCCGCATCGTGATTGCCCTGCAGCAGCTCGATCTGCCCCATCAGATCGTGAGCCGGCTCGTTCTTCCGCGGGTTCTGGTCGGGCTCGACCTGCGCCATGTACTCTCGCGCCTTGGCGCTGGCCGTCGCGTAGTCGCCCTGGAACGCTGCCAGCCAACCTTGGAACAGCGCGATATTGCCCAGCTGAGCGCGTCGGAACTGGTCGGTGCCAACCTCCTCCGCCTGCTCCATCATCAGCGCGCTCGCCTCTTGAATAGCATGTTCCGCCGCGGCAAATATCCGGTGGTGGGTGGCGACGTTCGCGGCGGTCTGCAGCGCGAAGATCTTGTTTCCCCGCGCGTTGGGCGTGCCCATCCCGTCGATGGCCCCCACCAGCTCGTTCAGCTCGTCGATGGCGGCCTGCGGATCGCCGGCGTGAACGCTCACCAGCGCTCGATATACCGAGTATTGCGCCTTCTGGTTCGGCGTACCGAGCGCGATGGCAGCGTCGTAGTCGGCCCGCGCCTGGTCATAGTCACCCAGGAACGAATTCACGTGGCCCCGCTGCTGGAGCGCCAAGCCGTTCGTCGGGTCCAGCTCCGCCGCCCGCGTGTACGCGTCGCGAGCCTGCTCGAGCTCGTTTTGTGCCCGATAGACGTCGCCCAGGATATCGTGCGGCATCGGCTCGTCGGGCGCGATATCGACCGCCTTCTGCGCGTTCTCCGCGGCCCGGGTGAAATCTTTCGGATCGTTGAAGACATAGGAGTTCGCCAGCTGCACGTATGCCGGAACCAGCTCGGGCGCCAGCTCCGTCGCATTGATCATCGACGCTCGCGCCTCACCGATCTGACCGAGCGTCGTCTGAATCCCGGCGACCGTCAGCCAGGCACGCGGGCTCGTGGGCTGGATCTCGACCAGCCGCTCCGCCGACTGCATCTGTCCCTGCACGTCGTTCTCGAAGCCCTTCTGGTTGATCTCGACCAGCAGCCTCTCCGCCTCGCTGGCGCCCTCGGCGAGACCGGCCGCGCTCGCCAGGTTCGTGCGGTACTCCTCCAGCGACAGCGCGGTGTTCGCGATGTTCAGGTAGGCCATACAAAACTGGGGGTCCTTCTCGACGGCCTGCTTGAAGTACTCGTGGGCGTCGACAAACCTCCCCATGTCCATCGCTTGCTGGCCGCTCATGAATTCTTCCATCGCCTCCTCGGACGATGTCGTCACGGGCATCACCATGACGACGTCGGCCGTCGCCATCTCCATCCTCCCCGCCTGTTCTTGCTGACACCCCACAAGTGGCAAGAGCGCCAGAATCGCGATGATGGGATTGTTCAATGCTCTCATGAGAACCTCCTGAGATGCTTGGGTTGGGATGTGACCTGGCCATCTGAACAGCCTCGGCGTCGGCGCAGGCCGGAGCACCGAGCCGTTGGCCTATGGAACAGCAGGAGTGCCTGCGGCTTTGGGCCGCTGGGGAGCAGTACCATGGCGAAAAACCCCCTCGCAGTGGGGCTAGGC
>JBDHHM010000294.1:0-3073 GCA_039589355.1 Gemmatimonadota bacterium
GTCGAGCAGCGCCCGGGCGCGCTCAGGGTCGTGTGGGAGCGGCTCCATATCGGCGTGGTACGCCCAGTGGAAGGGCGGCACCGGACCTTCCGCGACACGGCCGAGCCCCTCGCGTGCCACGTCCACGATCCGCTGCCGGTCGATGGCGAGCGTCAAGGCGCGGCGCACCGTCGGATCCTGGAAGAACGTTCGCCGGCCGTTCCAGTTGATGAACGCATAGTTGCGGTTCTCGTAGGTGATCACCCGGGTCTCGGGGCGAGCCTCGATCTCCGCGACCTGTGACAGCGCCACCACCAGGTATACGTCAACCTCGCCCGCCAGAAACTCGGCCAGTCGCGTCGTCGGCTCCGGTATGTACCTATAGACCAGCCGGTCCAGGTAGGGACGGCCGCCCAGCGACTCGGCGAAATCCGCGACGTCGCCCAGGATGTGTATCGGCATCGGCGAGATCTTGCGCCAGGGATCCATGAACCCCGGGTGGCGGGTCAAGTGGAACGCTACCGTGAACGAGTCCCGTACCACCGCACTGTCATACAGCGCCAGCAGCGACGCCTGTGGGTATGATGTGCGCGGGTCTTTGATGCGATCGAAGGTGAACTTCACGTCGTGGGCGCTGGTCCGCACACCGTCGTGCCAACTCACGTCGTCTTGGAGACGGAAGGTGAGGACCAGACTGCCGCTTCGCGTCGTCACCGTGTCCCAGCTCTCGGCCAGGTAAGGTGTCGGCACCAGATTCTCGTCGTAGCGAATCAATGGCGTAAACAGGACGAAGCCCTGAACCTCCCCCGAGGTCTCGTCCGTGCTCGCGAAGTGATTCATCGAGTTGATCTCGTTGAGCGACGCGACCACCGCCGTGCCGCCGTAGCGCAGTGAGTCGGGTACGGTCACCGATTCATCGGTCCGCTGCTCCTCGCCGCAGCCGGCGAGCAGCGCTACGAGCAGCGTTCCTGCGACCAGGTCTCTACCCATAATCTCAACTGCCCCTTTCGCTTACGTACTCGCGTCGATCCGGCGGAATCCACCAGTCGGCTATCGTCACCAGCGTACCCCGTGCATCCATCTCGACGCCCCGGATACGGTCCGAGACGCTCGCCAGCTCGTCCAGCCACATGAGGAAGGTAAAGGGCTGCGCCTGCTGCAGGGCGAGCGAGAACTCAAACCAGAGACGCTTGGCGGTCTCGGGGTCGGTCGTGGTCGTCGCGGCTTCGATCAGGCGGTCCACTTCCGGGTCTTTGAGGCCGCTGCGGTTGTAGCTGCCGGTGCGGTCGGCCTGCGAGGAGTGGAAGAGAGCTGCGGGGTCGACGCGGAAGTTGTCGAGCACCCAGCTCTGAACCACGGCGTCGAACTCGCGGCCGCGATGGCGGGCCAGCAACGTCTGCCACTCCAGCGTCCGCACATCCACTTCGACTCCGATTCGTGCGAGCCGCGCCTGAGCGACCTGGGCGATGTCGACTCGAACGGGATTCTCGTGGTTCGTCATCAGCGTGAAGCGCAACGGCGTGCCTGTTTCGTCTTCGCGCACGCCGTTGCCGTCGCGATCGATCCAGCCGGCATCGGCGAGGGTAGCGGCGGCGGCCGCCTGATCGAAGGCCAGCGGTTCGATCGCGGTGAACATGGGGTGCCACGGCGCGATCGTCCCCGTCGCCGGCTGCCCGTAGCCGTACATCAGAACGTCGATCAGTTGTTGGCGGTCGAGTGCCATCGTCAGTGCGCGCCGTACCCTGGGGTCCTGCAGTAGCGGTCGGCGCACGTTCCATCCGATGTAGTAGTACTCGCGGAACGGGTAGCTCAGCAGGCGCACGCCCGGCGTGCGTTCGACCTGCTCGGCCTGGTGTGGAAACAGCGACCCGTTGACATCGATCCCGCCGGTCAGCGCCTCCGACAGCAGTGTCGCCGGCTCGCCGATAAGGCGGAAAATCACTCTGTCGAGGAACGGTGGGCCGCCCAGCGACTCCGGGAAGTCGGTGACCCGGACCAGTGTTACGCTTTCGCCGGCTTCCCAGTCCACGAACCGGAAGGGGCCACTGCCGACGGGCCGGCGGTTGAACGGCGAGCGGATCATCTCGGCCGGCGGGGTATCCTCGAGCAAATGCTTGGGCACGGGCGCCCACCAGAACCCGTCGAGTGGTCGTGCGTGGGGCCGTGTGAACGTGAAGCGAATCGTGAACGAGTCGATCACCTGTGCGGACTCGACGAGCTCGAGGTAGGCCGACGAGAGTACGGAAGCGGTCTCCGGATCCTTAGCGCACTGGAAGGTGAACTCGACATCGTACGCGGTCACCGGCTCGCCGTCGTGCCAGCGCACATCGCGGCTCAGGTGGAAAGTCACAGCTTCCGGTTCCAGCGCCCAGCTCTCCGCCAGGTACGGCCGTGGCTCGAACAACTCGTCGTACTGAACCAACGGGGTGAAGAGCATGTAGTAGATCACCTCGTTGGTGTTCTGGTCGGTGTTCACCAGCGGGTTGAACCGACCCATCTCGGCGTTGAAGGCGATGATCGCGGTCCCGCCCGCCGTGGCCTCGCCGTCGGCGACGTCCGCGCTGGGCCTGTCACCGCCGCAGGCGACCGGCAGCGCGATCAGGCCCCCGAGTATCGCGCGTCGCACGCCTAGGAGCGCCATGTCCACTCCGCGTTGGAGAAGCGGCGACTATGATGTATCGTCCGACTCTTCTCCTCCTCGTCGATCACCGATTCGACGAGATGGATCCCGAGCAGCCGCTCGAACCCGCTGGCCAGACAGTCGATCAACTCGGCCCAGGTAGGCAGATGATCCAGGATCTCGTCCAGGGCGGCCGGCGGCTCCGAGGCGTCATCCTTCCACGCCACTTTGAGCAGCTGCCGTGCTGGAGAAGAATCCCGCTTTCTCGGAACTGCGCGCTGCCCACAAGCTTGCGCTTTCCGGAGACGATGGCGCCCCCGTCGAGCTTCTCGAAACAGGGTACGGTTGAGGGCCGCAGCGCCAGCCCGGGGTCCTCGACGATGTCGGTGGGTGCGCCGAGCAGGCGTAGCCCGGCCAGCAGGGCCCGGTGGACCAGGTCGTAGGTTCGCCGGGGCCCGCCCAGCTGCCGGTCGC
>JBDHHM010000295.1:0-2538 GCA_039589355.1 Gemmatimonadota bacterium
ACCGAGAATCGTACGAGAGGATAATCGCATGAGCACAAGGCGCCTTGCCTCAGTCATCCTGGTCCTTCAGCTACTCGTACTCGCAGCTCCGGGCTGGCGGGAGAGTGCACACGCGCAGAACCGCGATGCGGATCGGAACGTGGTCTACGAGCCGGCGCTCTTCGCGGACCTGACCTACCGGATGGTCGGCCCGTCTCGGGGCGGGCGCGTGACGGCGGTCAGCGGGATCGCCGAGGAGCCCGGCACCTTCTATATGGGGGCGACGGGCGGCGGCGTCTGGAAGACGTCGGACTACGGCCAGTCGTGGGTGAACGTATCGGACGGTTACTTCGAAACCGCGTCGATCGGCGCCATCGACGTCGCCGACTCGGATCCAAACGTCGTCTACGTCGGTACCGGCTCCGACGGGATCCGTAGCAACGTGATCACGGGACGCGGCGTCTACAAGTCGACCGACGCCGGGCAAAGCTGGAGCTTCCTGGGGCTGAGGGACGCGGGTCAGATCGGCGCCGTGATCATCCACCCGGACGACCCCGACCTGGTTTACGTCGCCGCCATCGGCCAAGCGTTCGCGCCCAACCCGGAGCGCGGGGTCTACCGCACGCGTGACGGCGGTGCCAGCTGGGAGCAGATACTCTTCGTCTCCGACAGCACCGGCGCCGTCGACCTCGAGTTCGCTCCCGACAACCCGCGCGAGATCTACGCCTCGATGTGGCGTGCCGAGCGTAAGCCGTGGACGATCATCAGCGGTGCGCGCGAGGGCGGCGTCTACAAAACGACCGACGGCGGCGACAGCTGGGCGAAGTTGACGAACGGACTGCCGGGGGACCTGATCGGCAAGAGCGACCTCGCCGTGTCGGCGGCGGACCCCGACCGCCTCTACGCACTGATCGAGGCCCCCGATGCCGAGCGCGGGCTGTACCTGTCGGACGACCGCGGTGCCAGCTTCCGCCTCGTCAACACGGACTCGGGGCTCACCGACCGGCCGTTCTACTACTGCAACGTCGACGCAGACCCATCGAACGCCGACGTCGTCTACGTGAACAGCACACGCTTCTACAGATCCGAGGACGGAGGGGAGTCGTTCAGGCGCCGGAGCACACCGCACGGCGACAACCACGACATGTGGATCAACCCGTACGACCCGAACCTCTACATCCAGGCGAACGACGGTGGCGCCAACGTCACGCGCGACGGCGGCGGCACCTGGTCGACGCAACGTAATCAGCCCACCGCCGAGCTCTACCAGGTCGACATCGACGATCGATTCCCCTACTGGATCTACGCCGGCCAGCAGGACAACTCGACCATCGCCGTGCCCAGCCTGCCGCCCTACTCGGCGCCGGGCGGAGCGACGGCCCACTGGAAATCGATCGGTGGGTGCGAGACGGGGCCGGCGGTGCCGAAGCCCGGCGACCCGAACATCGTCTACGCCAACTGTAAGGGCCGTTTCGGCCGCTACAACGCAGAGACGGGGCAGGAGAAGCAATACTACGTCGGCGCCCAGAACCTGTACGGGCACAATCCCAAGGATCTCAACTACCGGTTCCAACGCGTATCGCCGATCGAGATCTCGCCGCACGACCCGAACGTGGTCTACCACGGCTCGCAGCATCTACACCGCACCGCCGATGAGGGCGTTACCTGGGAAACGATCTCGCCGGACCTCACCGCTTTCGATCCGACGCGGCAGATGCCCTCGGGCATGCCGCTCACCCGGGACATAACGGGCGAGGAGCACTACAGCACGCTCTACGCGGTCGAGGAGTCGCCGCTGACGCAGGGCGTGATCTGGACCGGCGCCAACGACGGCCCCGTCCACGTCACCCGCGACGGCGGGCGAACCTGGTCCGAGGTCACTCCGGACGACCTGCCACCGGAAGGCCGCGTCCAGAGCATCGAACCGTCGCCGCACCGGCCCGGCAAAGCATACATCGCGGTCTACCGTTACCTGCTCGGCGACTGGCAGCCGTACATCTATAGGACCGAAGACTACGGCGCTTCCTGGACGCGTCTGACGACCGGCACGAACGGCATACCCGCCGACTACCCGACCCGCGTCGTGCGCGAGGACCCCGACCGCGAGGGGCTGCTCTACGCCGGGACCGAGTTCGGGATGTTCATCTCGTTCGACGACGGCACGCACTGGCAGCCGTTCCAGCTGAACCTGCCGGTCACACCGGTCACCGACATCAAGGTGTACCGGCAGGACCTGGTGCTGTCCACGATGGGACGCTCGTTCTGGATCATCCACGACATCTCGCCGCTGCACGAGCTCGACCGGCGCGTCGTCTCGGCGCAGGCGCACATGTTCCAGCCGCGCGACGCCTACCGGATGCGATACTCCTCGTTCGGCCGCGGACCGGCAGACCCCGAGTACCCGCCCGCCGGTGCCGTGATCGACTATTACCTGGCCGAGGAACCGGCCGGCGACGCCAAGCTCGAGATCCTGGACGCGGGCGGGAACCCGATCCGCAGCTTCACCAGCGAAGGCCCGGAGCGTCGCGCGCCGGCCCAGCCCGAATTTATGGGCTTCGG
>JBDHHM010000296.1:0-4478 GCA_039589355.1 Gemmatimonadota bacterium
GCTCGAGTGGTCCGGGTCGGTTGGGACCACAGCCAACCGGTTGCACAGGTCCAACTCCTCGTTGCTGAGCCCCCGATCCTCGCGCCCAAAGATGAGCGCGATGTCGTCGCCGGACCGTGCGACCTCGAGAATCTCGGCGGCCGCATCCCGCGGGCGGGCATAGTTCCGCCGAACGCGCCGCCCCCGGGCCGTGGTCCCCACCACCAGTCCCGCCCCCGAAAGCGCATCGTCCAGTCGCTCGAAGAGCTCGGCCGATTCGACGACGTCCATGCCGGTGTGGGCGACACCCCGGATCCTATGAGGCTCGAAACCGCCGGGACGTACGAGACGCAGCCGGCTCAACCCCATGTAACCAGAGGTGTGGCTGGCGCCGACCCGCCGGTCCGGTTTGACGACCTCAAGAGCGATAATAGGCCACCGCGCCGGTGGCCAGTAGCCGGTAGACAGTAGCCGGTCGGCACTTCACCGGCTACTGTCTACCGTCCACCAAAACGTAGACCAGCGGCAGATCATGCCCGACATAAACTGTACTCGCTGCAGCGCGGAACGCGGCCAACTGGACCGCCCTCCATTCCCCGACGAACTCGGCGAGTGTATCCACGCCGAGATCTGCCGGGTCTGCTGGGACGAGTGGCTGAAACGGCAGATGCAGCTCATCAACCACTACGCCCTCGACGTACGCACGGCGGAGGCCCGGGACTTTCTGCGGAGGAACGTTCAGGCGTTCTTGTTCGGCTCCGGCGATGCGGACGACATCGACACGAGCCAGGAGGGCAAGATCAGCTCGTAGGCCGGAAGAGAGAGGTGCCGAACCGGTCTCTTCCGTAGCCGGCGATGGCGCGCCGTCCGGCCTCCGACGTTATCCATTCCGCGAACACACGTGCGCCCTCGGGCTCGCGAGCGCGGACGGCCTGGATCACGCTATAGACATTGCGTAGCCGCGGATCGCCCTCCACCAGGACCTCGAGCTCCAACGTCTCGCTGAGGTTGAGGAAGGTGGCACGATCGCAGAGCGCGTAGGCGCCCAGCTCCGACGCCGCCCGCAGTACCGCCCCCATACCCTGACCCACTTCGCGATAGCCGGGCCCTCCCACCCCGAGGCCCGCTTCGGCCCGGAGATCCAGCTCTTTGCGGTGGGTGCCGGAATCGTCGCCCCGGGACAGGAACAGGGTGCCGGCCGAAGCGATCCGCGCCAGAGCTACGACCGCATCGTCCAGCGGACCGACCACTGCCGGGTCCGAGGATGGCCCGGCCATGACGAAGTCGTTCTCCATCACCCGTAGTCTCGAGGTGCCGTGCCCGGCGTCGACGAACTCCAGCTCCGCCGACGGCGAGTGGCTGAGCAACACGTCGAGATCGCCACGTGCGCCAAGCGCCAATAGCTCACCACTGCCGGCGGCAACAAACCTCACACGATACTCGGGATGCGCGCGCCCGAACTCGGGCAACAGAGCATCGAGCAATCCGGAATCCTGCACGCGCACGCCGCCACGGCCAGACCGATAACGGCGGACAACACGAAAAGCAGAGTTCTTCGATTGGGCCGGCTCAAGGGTCCTCCGAGAGGGTGGAGTTTGCGGAGTCCGCCCGTTGGGGCCAATATGCGTGGACCCAACAGCAAAATCACCCCTCTGAGGAAGCAGGAGGAAAGCCCATGCACGGAGGAGGAGCCGCCGCAGCCGCGGCGATCGCCCAGGCCGTCAAAGCATCGGGGGCCATCGTGCGGATGGACCCTAACGACTTCGTGCAGATCCTCCACCGTGCCGAGGAGCCGGTCGTGGTGATGGCGACGAGCAAGATTTTCGGGAGGATCAGCTACAAATACCTGACCAGCTACAAGGGTTTGGCGTTCTACACCAAGTCGTCCAGCCAGCTACCGTTGAGTGTGAGGTCGGAACTGGTTCACGCCAAGCAGATCTGGATACCGGGCTAGCAGCAGAGAGCAGAGGCAGCTGTGATGGAATTCCGACGAACGTACTCGGGCGCCCCGTGGGAATCTATCGTCGGCTACTGCCGGGCTTTGCGCGCGGGAGCGCACATCTATGTGACCGGCACGGCCCCGGTTGCCGAGGAGGGTGGTGTCTTCGCCCCCGGCGACGCCTACGCGCAGGCGAAGCGCTGCTTCGAGATCGTCGAGCGGGCGCTCCGCGACCTGGACGCCGATCTGTCCCACGTCGTCCGCACTCGCATGTTCGTCACCGACATCAGTCACTGGGAGGAGTTCGGCCGTGCCCACGGCGAGTTCTTCGGCGACCATCGGCCCGCAACGACGATGGTAGAGGTGAAGGGACTTGTCGATCCCGAGATGCTGATCGAGGTCGAGGCGGACGCGTTTTGTGCCGACGATTGAGACAAGGAATCACCGACCGCAATTGCGGCAGGCCGGGGAGCACGATCGACAAGTACTATCGGTCATACAGCAAAGTGCGAAGACACCAGCATCGGAGGTGCGGCTGTGCCATACACGGATACTAGAGCACGGCGGTCGCCGGTCCAGTCTATGATCGGCCGATTCGCCCTCGGCCTGGTCTTGGTCGTGCTGCTTAGCGCGGACGCGACTGCCATACCCGCCTTCGCCCGCAAGTACCGGGTAAGTTGCCAGCTCTGTCACAACCCGGTCCCCACGCTAACCGATTTCGGTGAGACCTTCGCCGGCAACGGCTTCCGCTTTGCCGCCGATGAACAGCCGCGCGACACGATCGACACGGGCGACCGGATGCTCGAGCTGTTGAGCGACATACCGCTGGCGGTGCGGTTCGACGCCTACCTGCAGGGGTTCGTGAACGGCGGTGTCTCGAGGGACTTCAAGACACCCTACAACGTCAAGATACTCTCGGGCGGCAGCCTGTTCAGCGGAGTGTCCTATTACTTCTACTTCTTCTTGTTCGAGCGCGGTGAAGTTGGAGGCATAGAGGACGCGTTCATCTACTTCAACGACATCGGTGGGGCTCCTCTCGATGTGGCGGTGGGACAGTTCCAGGTGTCCGATCCCATGTTCAAGCGCGAGCTGCGGCTCGAATTCGACGACTTCGCCATCTACCGCGCCCGAGTAGGAGATCAACCTCAGGACCTGACTTACGATCGCGGCGTCACCGCCGCCTGGGAAGTCGCAAAGGTTGTGCTGACCGGCACGGTAGTGAACGGCAACGGGAAGGGGCCAGCGAGCGACAACAGGAAGCTCGACAACGACGCGCCGCTAGACGTCTTCGGCCATCTGAACTGGTCGGCCCTGCCCGAGCTGCGTCTCGGTATCATGGGTTACTACGGTCAGTCGGACTCCGAGGACCCCGGCACGGCACGTAACGAGCTCTGGATGGCGGGTGCCGACGCAACGGTCGCGATCGGCAACCTCGAGGTCAACGCTCAGTACATCCACCGCGACGACAGCAACCCGACATTCACATCGACCGAGCCGAACGTGCAGACGGACGGCGGCTTCGCTGAAGCAGTCTACAGATTCCCCAACTCGCGCTTCTACGCGGTCGCTCTTTGGAACTACATCTGGTGCAGCGACCCGCTGCTCGACGTGCGGCTCGGCGGGCCCGAAGACATCCAGCGCTACCACATGTTCACCGCGGGGTTCGGCTGGCTGTGGCGGACCAACGTCCGCACCCTGTTCGAGGGCGGCTGGGATATCGAGCAGGAAACGACCCGCTGGACGCTGGGGTTCAGCTCCGCTTTCTAGGCCCGGCGCGGCCGGGCTCGGCGACTAGCCCTCGCCGAGCTCGGCCTTCAATAAGGCGACCACGCGCGGCCACGCCTGCTCCGTCGCCCGCATGTTCGCACCCTCACGCCCCGACTGCTGGCGCAGGAAGCCGTGGCCGGCACCTTCGTAGATTTCGTACTCGTAGCGCTTGCCCAGCCTCTCCATCTCCTCTTCCGCCGCCGGGATCGTCGCGTTACAGCGGCGCCGAGGTTCGGCTGCATGGTAGCGTAACGGAAGCTCGTGGAGCCACCCCAGCAGAAGCCGATAACGGCGAACCCGGAGCGCCCGGCCGGCAACGACATGGCGTACTCGGCGGCGGCATCGAGCCGCTGCTTCACGTCGCCGGCATCGAGCGCGCGGACCAAAGCGATGGCGCCCTGGCGATCCACGGACTCCGTTCCGCCACCCTCGGGACCCTTGCCGCTCAGCAGGTCGGGCGCGATGGCGATGAAACCTTCCGCCGCCAGCTGGTCGGCGACGCCGCGGATCCAGTCGGATCTCGTGGATCACCACAACGACCGGGGCCTCGTCGCTGCGCTCGGGATAGACCACCCAGGCCAGCACCGAGTCACCGCCCGCCGCAACGTACTTCACCCACTCGCCGTGCCGCGGCGATGCGTCGAGCCGGGCGACCGCATCATCGCCGGACGCGGGCAACTCCTGGGCCGACGCATCCGTGGCGATGACCAGCTGCGCCGCGACGGCCGCCACAAGAGCTAATCGCTTCGTTCGCACTTCAACCTCCAGGGTCGATGGTTGGGCATTCTACCGA
>JBDHHM010000297.1:0-2521 GCA_039589355.1 Gemmatimonadota bacterium
TGGCGATCGCGGTGCCGGCGATTCTCCTGGCCAACTGGGCGATGAAGTCGAACGAGTTCTTCTCGCTGTTCTTCCGTATACAGAGGGAGCGGGGCCATCACGTGGTCAGCGGCGGCCCCTATCGGTATGTGCGCCATCCGGGCTACGCCGGCGGCCTCGCGTTCAACCTGTCGACGCCGCTGCTCCTCGGCTCGCTCTGGGCGCTGATCCCGGCGGCGATTATCGCCTCGCTCTTCGTCCTGCGGACCGCGCTGGAGGACAGAGCGCTGCGGGCGGAACTGGACGGCTACACGGACTACACGCGCCGCGTTCGCTATCGCCTGCTGCCGGGCGTCTGGTAGCTCTGGTAGCTAGGGGGGCGGGGGGGCGTCTCGCAGAAGATGTTATCCTCGTCGGCCATGCCGGCCAACATCACATCGTCGTTCGTCCCGTAATAGACGCCAGCAAAGAAGGCGGGAAAGACTTCGCTGGGCTCCGTCGACATGAGCCGTTGGACAAAGACGGCGATCCCGCGCATCGCGCTGCAGATCTCGGGGAGCGCCTCCCTGGACGGCGTGTAGACCTCGAAGCTCAGCAGGTCGTCACGCATCAAGACGGCTTGGCCGCTGAAGGCCGGCCGGCCATCCCTCAGGGTCAGCCCCGCGAGCTCGCGCTCGAAGTACCCGCCCATCCGATCGCTGAGTACAACCAGCTGGTCCCTGTGGTAGACGAGGGGATGCCGCAGGAACTGCCCGTAGAGGTAGCCGAGCGGCTCGCCTCCGGTCATCATCTGATACCAACCGCCGGCCGGCTCGCGGACTTCTACCGCCTGCCCGTGAACCACGTAGCCGACCTCCGAGCACCCGGTGGAGCGGCAACGGCGCACCATGAGGCGGCTCGCGTTGACGATCATGATGCCCGGATCCGCGCGCCCGAGCGTCTCGACCCGGAGCGTGCCCACCGGATCGCCGTTCGCGTAGTAGGAAACCGTGCCGGCCTCAGAGATCTCGGACAGGTTCACGTAGACCGTGTCCCCGGGGTCGAACCCAGCCGTCCTCCACAACAGCACCATCTCGGTGAGCCCCAGCGACGGCGCCAGCGCCGCCGTCTCGCTGGTGTCCCTCGCCGTTCCGCAGGCGGCGAGCAGCACGGTCAAGACAATCCAGGCGCGCCATCGTTCGATCATCCCAGCGGTCCTCTCATCTCGTCGGCAGCCGACACATCTCGGACCCACAACTGAATAGGGTTATAGGGCGTTTGTCCAGTAGCCACGCGGCACACGACCCGGACGACGTCGCCCACTGCTACGGCTGCCGTCGCCTGAACGAGCAGGGGCATCAGCTCAAGAGCTACTGGGACGGCGAGGAAACGGTGGCGAAGTTCACGCCGAAGCCCGCGCCGCGCTACTTGCCGGGCTTTTCAACGATCCGGAACTGTTCCTCCAGCTCGGCTAGTGTCGACCGGAAAGCGCTGTACTCCAGCTCCTGCATTGGAAGCATCGCCGGCCCCACGAACCCCTGGCGGCGCATCTCGTCCGCCTTCTCCTGCGCCTTGAGCCGGGTCGAGTCCCAGACCGGGTTGTCGAAGACGTCCACGCTCTCTGACAGCTTCCCGTCCTTCGTCACCGAGTAGGCCATGCAGGCGACCAGCGGGAGGCAGTAGGCGCCGGTAATCGCCGTGTTGATCGGCGCCGGCATGAACGGCATGTGATGGCTGCCACGCGCGTCGCCAGCGACGTAGTGCGCCGTGAAGTAAGGGCTGACGATCTCCTCGGGCGCCGGGAATATGCCCTGGGTGCGGACGAGGCAGACCGGATCGTCTTTGCCCTTGTACTCGCCGGCGATCGTGTGGAGCCGGTCGGTGGAGACGGCCACGACCTGCTGATCGGGGTAGAGTCGCGAGTAGATCGCCTGGACGCCGAACCGATTCTCGTCGCGCAGCAGGATGGCGAGGTCGATGTGCTGTTCCGGCGACTCGAGATCGACTATGCGGTCGCCGCCGGCGTGCTCCATATCGATGACCGTGAAGCGAAAGCCGGGCTTCATCTTGGGAAGCATGAGCCCCGCGTTGTAGAGCGGGCTGGTAAACACAGTCCAGAGCGGGAAGTTGAACGCACCCGGCCCGCACTTGTCGGCTGTGAAGACCATGAACGGCTCGGCGGGGCGATCTTTCGCGGTCTCGTCGAAGGTGATCTCCGCCGCTCCCGGGCCGGCACCGCGCACGTTGCCCGATGGGGCGTCCACTAGCAGGTCCTGCCCCGCCCCGTACAGGCCTTCCTCCTGGGCGATCGCCGTTGCGGCCTCGAAGACGCCCCAGGCGAAGTTATGGATGTCGGGGTTGTCGCTCCCGTTACGGTGGACCATCAGCAGGCAGATGTCGTCCCCGCAGTGGGTGACGTCGAAATCCAAGACCAGGCCCCGCTCGGCGGCCCCGCGCAGCTCGTTCTGCGCCGCCTCCAACATGCGCGCGGACGGCCGAGTGTGGCCCCCGATCGATCCCACGTCGGCCTTGATGGCGCTGAGCGTGAGCATTGCTACCCCCT
>JBDHHM010000298.1:0-4348 GCA_039589355.1 Gemmatimonadota bacterium
CCAAGGTTGGCCTGCTGAACCTCGGTATCGCAGTAGGTCGTGTAGATATTCACACTGCTCGGTGTCACGTTCAGCTCATAGGGGTAGGTCCGCGTCGCTATCTCGGAGAAGCGTCCGAGCAGCTCCGTTGTGAAGACCTGCGCGAACCGATCCGGGCTCGTCCCTATGGCGGCGACCTCGCCGCCCAGGTTATCGGGCATGGTTGTGTACGGCTCGAGCTTGTTGACGGCGCCACCCGTGGCGCGTCCCCTGTCGCTGGCCAGACCCACTTCGCCGAAGGGGAGCGAGAGGAACTCGCCGTGGATAACGTGGGTCGCCCGCCACTCGCGCTCGAAGTACCTGGGTTTCTCCCAACCAATCATCAACGAGCACTGGAAGGGTGGCTCGTGTTCGAGCTCGATGACGAAGGCCAGCATGTAACCGACCTCCGCTCGCTTCACCGCAGGATCGATCGAACCCTTGTGAGTCAGGACGTTCCCCACCCAGGCCGTCCGGCCGTCGACATCGCGAACCACGTCCCAGCGACCCGTCCGTGAATCTTCCCGGACTTCCGACCCCCAGGACTCGGCGAGCCGACGCAGGCCCGATCGCGTCCGCGCCTTCATGTAGCGAACGGCCAGCACCCGATACGGGAAGAGCACTATCGCTCAGCCCCCACAGTCCGCTGACGACCGAGCGCCGCCGCCAACCACTCGGATAGAGGAAGCTGCGCACCAGGAGCATGCCGATCAGCGCGACCAGGACCCTGAGCAGGTATTCCATTCACTCCCTCGAGTCGTTGCCAGACTTGCCCGTCGGGCCTAATCTGGCGCTCTGCCGCCCCGGCGCGCCAGCGCCCGGCGTGGGACCCAACCGGCAGCTCATCTACTGGTTCATCCTATCTTGCGGGCGAGGGACGCACTTATCTTCTCGGCCTGGCCGACTGCCGGGCGTGTCCGCGGGATTGTCGGGTCAACCGTCTTGAAGACAAGTGGGCGGCCTGCAAGACGGGACGCTATGCGGTGGTGAGCAGCTGCTTCCCACACTTCGGGGAAGAAAACCCGCTTCGCGGCTGGAACGGTTCCGGTACGATCTTCTTCTCACACTGCAACCTGCGCTGCGTGTTCTGTCAGAACTACGACATCAGCCAGGCGGTGAAGCCGGGGCCGGCGCGCCCCGGATCGCCCCCGGAGGAGCTCGCAGCCATGATGCTCTCGCTGCAACAGCTAGGCTGCCACAACATCAACTTCGTCACCCCAGAGCATGTGGTGCCACAGGTGCTGGAGGCGTTGGCGCTGGCGGCCGACGCGGGGCTCAAGTTGCCTATCGTGTACAACACGAGCGCCTACGACGCGATGGAGAGTCTCGAGCTGCTCGATGGGATCATCGATATCTACATGCCCGACTTCAAGTTCTGGTCGAGCGAGTCCGGCGCAAAGTATCTGAAGGCGGAGGATTATCCTGCTGCGGCACGTACGGCGATCTCCGAGATGCAGCGTCAGGTGGGACCGTTGCAGATCGATGCCAACGGTGTGGCAATGCGTGGCGTTCTACTCCGTCACCTGGTCATGCCGGGTCATCTGGACGAGACGCAGGCGATATTCGAGTGGATCGCCAGAGAGCTCGGTACCGACACCTACATCAACCTGATGGACCAGTACCGCCCCGCCGGTCGTGTTTGCGCCGAACACTATCCGGAGATCAACAGGCGACCGACATCGGCCGAATTCGGCCGCGCCGTGGAGATCGCCGTCGAACTCGGCCTAACACGGCTGGACGAGCGGAAGGTCGACCCGCGCTTGATTGAAAGGCTCCGGCCAACCTAGTCCTCGAGAGGCGTCAACGTCCACTCGGCACGATGATCGCCTTCGTCACGGCAAGCGCTTCGACGTCGGCCAAGGCCTTCCCCGCTTCTTCAAAGTCGAGCCCCCAGCGCCCACGGACATCGGCGTGTTTGCGGTTGATATCGATGTGCGGGTTGATCATCGCCTCGCCGACATCTGTGTAGTGCCCGGCGATCACGTACGTGCCACCGTCGCGTAGCAACCTGAAACCTTCCGGTATTGCGGTCGGGCTCCCTGCGCACTCGAGCGCCACGTCGACACCACGACCGGCAGTCAACTCGCGAATCGTCGCTTCTCGCTCATCTGGCGGCACGTCGCTCAGCGAGATCGTAACGTCGGCACCGAGCAGCGACGCCAGCCCGAGCCGCGGCTCCGGGTCGCCGATCGCCACAACCGTACCGGCACCGCGCAACGCCGAGAAGGCGATGGCGGAAAGCCCGACCGGCCCAGTCCCCTGCACCAGTACCGTGTCGCCCATACCCATATCGCTGCGCTCGACCGCGGCGAATCCGGTAAACAGGCCGCAACCTCCGCCGATCACGTCATCTGCCGTCAGCGGGCCGGGGAGCTTCAAGGTCTGGACCCCGGGCTTCAGATAGATGCGCTCGGCCCAACCGCCCAACGGGCCGTCGTGCGCCGAGTAGGTGATGCCGTAGACACGTCGATCCGGACAGCGGTTCGGCTGCCCCGCCACCGTACAGAAGTAGCAGGCGTGGCAGGTCTCGTGGACATCGTAGAACGTGATGATGTCACCGGGGGACAGCGGCGTCCCCATGCTGTCCGCCTCGACCCCACCCGTTTCCAGCACGCGACCGACGCTGACGTGGCCGGGGATGATGGGGAAAGGAACGCCGGCCAGCCGACCATGATGGATGTGAACGTCGGTGCCGCAGACCTCGCTGGCCACCGTCTCGAGCAGGATGCTACCGGGCTCCAGCGTCGGGTCGTCGAGCTCCCACAGCTCGATCGCCTGGCCGGGGCCCGTCATGACTGCCGCTTTGATCGGCATCGTGCGCCCCCTCCTCTAGTGGCCGACGGCCATGCCGTCTTTTCTGGGATCAGAGCCCGCAGCCCAGCCGCGCTCGAGCCGCATCACCGCCTGGCTGCCACCGAACGACAGCGAGCCGTCGGGGAGGATCACATGCCCCATCGCCACAAGCGCTCGGCGCACGTCGTCACCGATCGGCGTCTCGAGCGCCACCTGTAGTCCGGCCAGGTGGCGGAAGCGCGGCGCATCGATCGCCTCCTGCAGGCTCATATCGAACAGCAGAAGATTGAGAAGCACCTGCACATGGCCCTGCGGCTGAATCGAGCCGCCCATCACCCCAAAGGCGAGCCACGGCTCCTCGCCGCCGGCGGCGGTGGGTCGCGTCACAAAGGCCGGTATGATCGTATGGAACGGCCGCTTGCCCGGACCGACGGTGTTGGCGAAGCCGGGCTCCAGCGTGAAGCCGGCACCGCGGTTCTGCAATGCGAAGCCGGTGCCCGGCACAACGACACCCGAACCGAACTCCCAGTAGATGCTATTGATGAAGGAGATCATGTTGCCGTGGCGGTCGGCCGCGCTCAGATAGATCGTCTCGCTCGCCGTGGCCGCCGCGCCCGGCTCGACCCGCTCGGCGGCGCGTCCCGGGTCGATGAGCGCGCGTCGTGCGTCGATGAACTCGTCCGACAACAGGTCTTCCGGCAAAATCGTCATGTGCTCCGGATCGCCGACCCAGCCTGCGAGATCGGCGAAGGCGAGCTTCTTTACCTCTATAAGATGATGGAGGTAGCGGGCCGAGTTGTGCCCCATGGCCGCAAGATCGTACGGCTCGAGGATACGCAGCATCTCCAGCGCGGCGATGCCCTGGCCGTTGGGTGGCAGCTCGTACACACGGTGGCCCTTGAAGTCGACGGAGATCGGGTCGACCCAGGCGGGCGCGTGGCTCTGCAGATCTTCGAGAGTGAGGAACCCACCGAGCTCCTGAACGCGCTCGACGATCCTTTGGCCTAGCTCGCCCCCGTAGAGGGTCCTCGGGCCGCCCTCAGCGATCAAGCGCAGCGTCGCCGCGAAGTCCGGGTTCCGGAACCACTCACCGGCCTCCGGCGCCCGTTCGCCGCCGATCAGATACGTGGCGCGAGCGCCGTCGTCGCGCTTGAGCTTCTCGACCTCCATCGCCCACTGGCGCACGATGATCGGCGTCACCGGGAAACCTTCCTCGGCGAACATAATCGCCGGCCCCAACGCCTCGGCCAGTGTGATCGTGCCGTAGCGCTCGAGCAGCGCCGCCCAGCCCGACAGCGCACCGGGCACGGTGATCGGCTCGGCACCATGGATCGGGACGTTCGTGTGCCCGCGACGCAGCAGCTCCTCACGAGTCATCAGAGATCCCGAGCGGCCGCTGGCGTTCAGGCCCACCAGCCGGCCTTCGTCCGCGGACCAGAAGATGGCGAACATGTCGCCGCCCATCCCGGTCATGTGAGGCTCTACCAGGTTGAGCACGGCGGCGGCGGTCACGGCGGCGTCGACGGCGTTACCGCCA
>JBDHHM010000299.1:0-2517 GCA_039589355.1 Gemmatimonadota bacterium
GTACAGTGGCTCCAGATGAGGGCGGCGGAGAGGTTCAGGACGTGCAGCTCGTTCGCGGCGGGGTCGAACACAACCCACTCGTCGTCCACCTGCCGAAACAGCACATCCTCTCGGGCCTGGGGGTGGCCTGTAGGCCGGTTCGCCATAAGCTTCAAGCTAGACCAAACCACAGGGGATGCCAACTGGAGGTGCGGATCGTCCGCCCAACGCTCCTCGTGGACCAAGTGTTTAATTAGGCGAGATCGATGGCCCCTGAGAGCGAGGCCCTAAACCCGGTCGCCGATGAGTCACGGCTCGTCGCCCACGCCAGGCGCGGCGACCGCGAGGCCTTCGCCGCTCTCGTGGAACGCTACGCCGATCAGGCGTTCGCCGTCACCTACGGGTTCCTCCAGCACGTGGAGGACTCGGAGGACCTAGTGCACGACGCCTTCATACGTGCCTTGGAGCGGATCGATTCTCTCGAGCCGGGCAGCTCGTTCGGGGCCTGGTTCTACCGCTTGCTGGTCAACGCTGCCCTCAACCGGCGCAAGTACCTGGCAAGGCGGCGAATGGACGACGTGCCGATGAACGCGGCCGCCCGCGAGAGCCCGGCGATCGACTCGGAAAGGGCCGAGTTGCGGAGCCGGCTCGCCTGGGCGCTGGGCAAGTTGCCGGCCGAACTCGAGACGATAGTGATCCTCCATGATCTGGAGGGGTTTACGCACCCGGAGATCGCTCGCGTCCTGGAGATCCCCGAGGGGACATGCCGGTCCCATCTATCACGGGCGCGGCGCATGCTGCGGGATCTGTTGAAGGAGTACCAGCATCACGGCTAAGCGAACGAGGCGGGATCATGGTCGAGATAGGAAGCGACAGGCCGCTTGAGGGGCTCGAGGCGCTAAAGGCGCCCCAACGCTCCGACGCCCAACGGCGAGCCGCCAGGGAACGCATCCTGGCGAGCGCGGAGTTGCCATTGGCGCGGCGCCGCCAGCCGACTTCGTCGTGGGACTTATTGGCGGCTTGGGGCCGCCCGGGCCTGGTGGCGGCGAGCATCGCGCTGGCCATCCTGGCCGGCTCGCTCCAGCCGTGGCGCGCCTGGCAGGAGGAGGTGTCCCAGCCCGTGGTCCTGGAGGAAGTGGTCAGGGGAGCCGGAGAGTCCGAGGGTGTGCCGGCGATGCTAGTGGCATATAGCGAGCCCGACTTCGACGCCGTGGCCGCCGCGGCGCTACTTGAAAGAAACGGGAATGGAAGCGTTATTCCCGAGACCGTCGAACAGCGGTGAACTGAGATGAACGGGAAGTCTAGAGCCTGGGCACTCGCCCTGCTGGTCTCCGTCTTCCTGGTGGGCGGGGCCGCCGGCGCGGCCGTCGACCGCTTGCTGATCGGCGACCGCGAGGTCTCGTCCGGCCAGCGTGGGCGCTCCGGCGGTGACCGCGATCGGGGGCGCAGCTACCTGGACTGGCTGGCCGCCCAGCTTGAGCTGAGCGAGGAGCAGAAGACGGAAGTGCAGGGAATCCTGGAGCGGCACCGGGAGCAGGTGTCGGACCTCTGGCGCGAGTGGCGTCCCAAGTACGAGGAACTGCAGGAGCAAGCGCGGGCCGAGATCCGTACGACCCTCACCGACGAGCAGGCCGCCGCTTACGACGCGCTACTCGAGAGGCAGCGTCAGCGTCGCGAGCGCGGCGACGATCGAGGGCGGGACAACAACTCAGAGGAACGTAGATAAATCATGAAGACCCGAAGCAACCTTACGGTCGGTGCGGTGCTGTTTGCGCTGATCGCGGCGGCGTGCGCAGAAGAGCGAGAAACCCGCCCGTTCCAGGTAGTAGCCGCAAGGATCCAGACGCTCGCCGTCTCGGCGGAGGCCGCAGGCATCATCGAGCCCGTAACGACAGTCGAGATCAAGTCGAAAGCCTCCGGCGAAATCCTCGACTTGCCGGTCGAGACCGGAGACGTGGTCGAGCAGGGCCAGCTACTGATTCAGGTCGATCAGGTCGACGCGCGCCAGGGGCTGGCCCAGGCCCAGGCCGACCTCGAGGTGGCCCGGGCACGGCTCAAGATCGCCGAGTCCCAGCTCGAACGTGCCGATCGCATGCTCGAGCAGGAGATCATCAGCGACCAGGACTACGAGCAGGCCGAGCTCGAGCATGCGAACGCCAGGGCGCAGCTCGTCCGCGCGGAGTCGGTTCTGCAGACCGCCAGGGAGCGGATGTCGGAGACGACGATCCGTGCGCCGATCTCCGGGACGATCATCGCCCGGACCGTGGAGGTGGGGAACGTGATCTCCTCGGCGACCCAGGTCGTGGGTGGCGGCACGCTGCTCATGACGATGGCCGACCTGAGCGAGGTGCAAGTGCGCACTCTGGTAGACGAGACCGACATCGGCCGCGTCCAGCCGGACATGCTTGCCGACATTACCGTCGAGGCTTATCGCGACCAGTCCTTCCAGGGCCAGGTCCTCAAGATCGAGCCGCAGGCGGAGGTAACCCAGAACGTCACCATGTTCCCGGTGATAATCCATATCGCCAACCGGGAAGG
>JBDHHM010000300.1:0-2513 GCA_039589355.1 Gemmatimonadota bacterium
GCTATCGAGTGGCGCGTCGTCACCCAGCTCAGGTGTTGCGATGAGTGACAGCCGGCGCACGCCGTCGTCTTCTCTGCCGTGTCTTGGTAGCCGTAGAGGCCGAACGGGTCTCCCTCCACCGTCACATCTGCATCCGCGCTCACGTCTTCGCTCGTGGCGCTGATCGTCGCGAGGCCTCCCCTCAGGCCGAACACCATGCCCGGCGCCAGCGGGCCGAACGTGGCGACCGCGGAGCTCGAGGTAGACCAGGCGACCGGACGGTCGGGCAGCGGGCTACCGTCCGCGTCCCGGGGCGTAGCCTGGAACGTATGGTCCGAACCGATATAGAGCGTCTTCGCATAGGTATCCAGCTCGACGGAGGACACGGGAACGCCGAGGACGCCGTAGGTGCTGAAGCTGGTGATCGCGCCGCTCACTTCGTTGGCGACCGTATTGGCGGCGCTGCCGCCGACCTCGTCCCAAAGCGAGCCGACGACCTCGAACAGGCGAAGCTCATCTTCGCGAACACCGCCCGACAGCCCGCCGGCGTTGTACCCGACGGTCAGCTGAACCGGCCTAGCGAAACTGGTACCTGCGGGCCCGAAAACGTACACCGCGCCAGCGACGATCCGTGCGTCCTGGGGAAAGTTGGCGGCAGTCGCACAGGTCACCTTGATGTCTCGAGAGACGGCACCGGCCGGAAACATCAGGCTGACATTCCCACCAGCGAACGTCAGCGTGCCACCATCGGGACCCATGTTCGTGGGTACATTAATGACGTTCGTGATTCCACCACCGTCGCCGCCGCCGCACGTGTTGAGGAAGAGGAGACCCAAGGTGATCGCGATGAGATAGCCGCTCTTGCGGCTCCAGCCGGGCCGGCGCATGGAAGCGTCCCTCCGTCCGATGAGGTCACCCATGCGCTCGCCGTACACCGCCCCGCAGCGTCCAACCGTTCCACATCAAAGCAGGCAAACGCACAGGAACAGCATGGCGTGCCATCGGCTACGCACGTCACAGCTTCTTGAAATGGCAAGTGGAATCTAGGGCCCGATCTTTCGGCGGCAACCCGCGCCGGCGTCGCTCCCAGGAGCGCGACCTATTAGGCTAGCCCGAGGGCGCCCTGGATATCCCTGATGATCTTCAGGTGATGCCGGGTGTGAATCTCGATGACGCTCAGCCACTGCCGGGGCGTCAGGTCACCGAACGCGAAGTGGTTGACGCGGCCCCGGGCACCATCGATCTCCGGCAGTCGGGACTCCAGTCGATCCAGCGCCTGGCGCGACTGGGTCAGCAGGCTGCCCAACTCCTCCCTCGAGCCCGGCTCCGGCTCGGTGGACTGCGGCGCCTTCCCTACCCCTCTCGGTATCCAGCCGGTGAACAGGACCGCGCGGCCCACCAGCGACGGGCGGCCACCGCTGGGGGCGTCTGGCTGCAACGCCTTCTCGATGGCGCCCGCCATGGCCTGCGTAGCCCGTGCGATGTGGTCCAGCTGGTCGGCGACACTCCAGGCCGAAATCCGCTGGGCCCGGTAGGAGAGTCGTTCGTCGGGTTCAGCGGCCAGCTGCTCCAACTGGTCGCACTGCCGTAACAGGGCGTCGTAGGTCCCGCGACAACGCGGCGCAGCCGTGTCGGCCTTACTCGTCGAGCTCATTTCCGGACCCGCGGCTAGTTGGGCGGGCCGGAGTTGACCTTCAGCTCCGTCACCCGGGTGGTCACCTGGATGCTGCCTGAGTCCAGCATGCGCTCCAAATCTTCCATCCGTGGCTTCATCATCCGCTCCACGGTGGCGCGCTGACTGGCGGGCATCTGTTCCATCTGCTGCTTCATCTCCTCCAGCGACTCACGGGCCTGCTGCATCTCCTCCTCGCTCATCGCGTTGCTCAGGCCGGCGACTGACATCTCGAGAACGAACGGGTGGAGCAGGCCGTCGACTTCGCGATAGTCCTTTAGGTCGATCTTCATCGTAGTCGGGTACCACTGACCGTCCCGCTGGAACTCGCCGTCCATCTCCAACTTGCGGATCAGGTAGTCGCCGCTGTCGAGGAAGAACGTGCCCTTCCTGGGCTTGAAGTCTTCTTCGTCGTCGGGCGTCTCGGGGTCGAAGTCGACGCCGCTGAAGTCGTCGACCGTGACGACGTGGCAGTCGTATCCGTCGATGGCCTGCTTGCCCTCGAGGGTCGCTCGATCGGCCACCTGCATGAAGCCGTTGTAGAACATTCCGGCACCCTGCTGCTCGGAGCCGCTGCTGTTCCTGAGGACAAAAGTCGGCCGCCCGTCGACCATCTCTTTCTCGAAGTAGTTGGTGACCTCGAACCCCATCACGTCCATGACAACTGTGTAGTTGTCGATCCCGGACATGCGGTCCTCGAACCGCGCCATAGCGGTCTCGAGCACGTCCGCCGCCGACTGGCCTGCGGCTGCCGGGGCGAGGGTGAGAGCGAACAGAAGGGACGGTAGGCCGACGCGGATTGCCTTGCCGAACATGGCGGTGCTCCTGTGGTTGGGGTCTTACCTGATAATCGCGCGCCCAA
>JBDHHM010000301.1:0-2507 GCA_039589355.1 Gemmatimonadota bacterium
ACGTCAATCCGGGCGAGGATTGGACGCCGGAGGTGAGGGTGGACCGACTCCCCTCAGCGACCGGAGAAGACCGCAGTTAAGGCCTGGCTCTACTCATTCGCTACCGGCGGAAACAGGGGACGGTCCGCCTGTCGCAGTCGCCGCTGGATCTAGCCCGAGGTCACTGCTGGCGCTCGAGCTCGGCTAGATTCTGGAGCGATGCCGAGAAGTCTGGATCGATCTCGAGGGCTTTCTCGTAGCTCGCGATCGCCTGATCGATGAACCCCTTTGCCCGGTACCCATCGCCGAGGCTATCCCACACGTTCGCCGAGGTCGGAAAGTGCTCGGTGTTGATGAGGAAGACCTCGACGGCGCGGTTGACCTGCCCTGTTCCTAGCAGCCGATAACCCAGGACGTTCACCGCATTCTCCGTGAAGTAGAAGCCGGCGGGAGCGGAGCGGAAAGCCTCGATCGTCGCCGCGAAGTCCGCGTCGGAGCCGGCACCTTCGAGTGCGGTTACGAGGACCTTCTTGCCAGCGAGGACGGCCTCCGCGAGTTCCGCCGCTCGTTTCTCCCAAGGATAGCTGCGCCGGTTGCGCTCGAGCATCTCGGTGAAGGCCTCGCGGGCCTTCACCTCATTCCCCAGCCGCAGGTAGCTCTCGCCCACACGTTGCCAGGGGCGGGGGGACGCGGGAAACTTCTCAGCCGTTAGTTCGAGGACCCGGGCCGCCGCAGGACGGCGCCCCGCATCGGCGAGCTGGCCGGCCAGCACGAACATCTCGTCCTCGTCGACGTAGTAGGCGTCGGGGTCAGCGGCGTGAGCGGAGAGAACCCGTCCGACCGCCGCTTCGAGGTCGCCCCTCCCGAGCTCGCCCTCCAACAGCTGGGCCCACGAGTGGCGCACGTCGGTGACGCTGCGCGACACATCTCTGGGCGCCGGCTCGCCACGCTCGATGAACTCGAGAGCGAACTCGAGCACCCGGTCGCGCCCCGCCGCGATGTCTTCGGGCGTGTTAATGATGCGGAGATCCATCGGCACGCCGATCCCCTCCCAGCAGAAGCCTGTGGGATCGACGAAGAGCTTGTACGAAACGCCGAACTGCCAACCGTTCGGCAGCCGGTCACCGTACACGTCGGCAAAGACTCCGGAAGTGAAATCACCGATGAGAGTGGCGTGGGGCAGCACCCGCATGGCGAGGGCGAAGTTCTCGGCGGCGCTGATCCCCCAGCGGTTCGTCAGGACGACCAGGGTCTTGGTGAACGGTGCCGGCCCCTGCGGCTCGACGTAGAAGTAGCGGGGCGGGGCAAAATCATCGTATTCGAGGCCGTTGCGCTCGTAGGTCTTCATGTAGAGGCGCTTGCGATCGGCGAAGCGGCTGGCGATTGCCTTACCGACCTGGTCGTTTCCGCCCGGGGTCGCCCGGAGATCGATGACCACGGCCCGCGCCTTTTGGAACTCGGTTATTATCAGGTCGATCGCTTCGGTGGTCTGGGAGAGCCGGCCGAAGCCGCGGATACGGAGGTAGCCGATGGAATCAGGCAACCAGCCGTAGCGCAAGAGGCCCGCCGACTCGAGCTCACCGACCAGGTATTTCCTTTTCACCAAACCAATGGAAAAGTCCTCCATCTCTTGCTGATCGAACCCATCGCCGTTGAGCTCACTGAGGATCCCCGACCGATACCGCCGCGCGCCACCGGCGAGGCGCACGTGATTGTCGTTCAGATGCCCGAGCAGACGTGACATAATCTCGAACAACTCGTCGTCCGTCGTCTCGGCGGTGACCATCGGCCGATACACGCGATAGAGCGCGTCCCAGTCTATCCGCTTGGGCCCGAAAAGCGCATAGTTGCGGTCGTACGTCTGCCACAAGACCTCGAAGTTGTGCTCGGGATCGTTCGGCTCGGGTGAACGGGCCTGCTGGGCCCCGATCGGCCCGGCTGACGCGGCGACAGCGAGCGTCATGGCGAACGCGACGGTTGTCATCGGGCGCGTGATCATCGTCATTCTCCTATTTGGTCGAATGTCCGTTTGAAACGGACAACCCGCGGCAGCTCTGCGAAGCTGGCCGAAGATCTTCTCGACCCCAATCGATAGACCCAGTCCGCGGATCCCGTGCACCAGGTTGATCATCGGGATAGGCTGAGTTCTTGTCCAGGGGAACACTGCGTCGCGTTGGGGCGAGCAGGTAGTCTCCCGCGGTAACATAGCGAGCTCTGGATGCGAATCGAGGCTTTACCACCCGTCATCGTGCGGAGGCTCCGGCGGCGACCTGAAAAGGGCGTGGGCGACTTGCAGCAACCCATGCACTAGATGACCGCGGACGAGGTGGTACCTCACAAGCGCAGAGCCCAGAGCTGCACACCACATCCGGCACAACCAACGCGTCCGGCTTCCACCGGTCGCGGCGACCTTCCGGAATGCGTAAATGCGGGCCCGGTTCGACTCCGGCCAGCTCGCCGGATGCGCCCCCGGGTGAGACCGCACTGCGCTCAGGGCCTCAGGGATCCCCAGGGCCATGCTCGCCCGG
>JBDHHM010000302.1:0-2506 GCA_039589355.1 Gemmatimonadota bacterium
TCGGTTGATCCGAGCGCTCGAGCCCTCTACTTTCGCCAGGCATGGATCTTATGAATAGGACTTCCTTGGTCAGACAACAACGGGTCCGCGAGGCCCGAACGATCGCGACCCTGCTCGCGTTGGTGCTGGTTTCCGGCTGCGATAACGTGGAGTGGGGCGGCATATCGGTCGAGCTACGCGAGCCGGCGTACGAGACCGCCGACACGGGCGCGGCGTCGCTCGACACGGCCGGGCCGCCTCCCCTGGCGATGCCCACCGGGCCGCTGCTCTTTCACGTACGGCGAAGCGACGAGACCGGGGGAGCCACGATCGAGCCGGTGGTCGAGATTCTGGCGGACGAGCTGAGAGCGGTAGGGCCGTTACGCGCCGGGCGCGCACCCGAGTATGTGGATGAGTTCATCGCCCGCTACTACGGGACCGACCAGGCGTATACGCTGTTCCGCGGGAATGCCCGCGTCGGGACGTTCTACGTCGGCGCGCCTGCGGTCGGCGGCTCCGGCCTCTGCCTGGAGCTGAGGGCCGAGGGGCAGATAGAGCTCAGGCCGCGAGGCGACACGCTGAGCGAGTTCCTCGCCTGGTCCCCCGGACTACGGGCAGGCGACGACACCCTCGCCGTCCCCGTGTATCGGTCGGACATGCTGTCGCTGTCCCAGGTACTCGCGCGCCTCGGCGTGCGGGAGCGAGAGATCCCGGGGGTATGGGGGTTCAGGGCGCCGGCGGATTTGCGTGCCCTGCGTGTGGGGACGGGGTCGAGGGGCTTCGCGGCGACTTTCGTCGTCCGCGACTCGCTGGGCGCGGGCTCGCCGGCCGACTCGGCCGGCTCGGTCTTCATCGTCGCCGATTACGACCCTTCTCGCGGCTACTTCCCGCTCTATTTCGACGCGGCCTGGTACGGGCCAGGCCAGAAGCGTGCACTGCGCTGGCTCGATGCGGTCGACCTGGTGGGCGATGCGGACGTCGAGTGGTTGCTGCACGCTTACGGCGATGCGGGGACCTGGTACGAGTTGGTGGGCGGCCGTGATACGGTCAGGACGGTCCTCTGGTCCGGTCGGCGGCCGCTGTGCGAGGCGGAAAGCTCGGCGGGCAGCCCCTGATCGGTTCGGGGGTGAGCACAACGAAGAGGGCTGACCGCCTCACGGCGGTCAGCCCTCGATCGTTAGATCCCGGCGATACCGTGGATCAGAACGACTGCTGCACCCGCAGCAACCACACGCTCGCCAGCTCCGGCGCGCCAATCATCTGGATATGCTTGTCGTTCAAGATGTTGGTGCCGGTCAGCGATATGGTAGTCGAGCGGGACATGGGCAGCGCGTAGCTGATGTTCAGGTCCAGCAACGCAAAGTCGTCCAGACACGTGGCGGTCTGTGCGCCTCCTGCCAAGACGCAGTTGTCGCGGTTGCTTTCCACGGCGTCGGTGCTGATGTAGACGCCGCTCTTGACCGGGAAGTTCTCCACGTAACGTCCACGCGCCTCGACCACCAGTCCCAGCCGCTCGCTGCGATAGGTCGTGCCCAGCGACGCCTTGTTCTTCGGCGAGTTGAGTGCGAGGTCGGCGGGTGCGCCGATCTCTTCGGCGGTGAAGAAGTTCTCGCTCACGTACGAGTAGCTGCCCGTGAAGCTCAGCCAGTTGGTGGCGACGTACGTGGCGCCGATGTCGGCTCCCCAGAGGTCGAAGTTCGGGAAGTTCCGGTATGCAAGTATGATGGTCGTGGGATCGAGCCCGTTCTGGATCGTCGCATCGACTTCCTCGGGCGTTACCGCGCCGAGCGGGACGCTGGCCGCGGCCGCGGTCAAGGCAGCGATGTTCTCAGGGGTCAGCGGCAGGCCGAGCCGGACGGCCTCAGACCCTATGTAGGCGCCCAGCGAGGTCGGCTCCATGAACACGTTGGGCGTTTCGACCAGCAGCGGCCCGATGAAGTCCTCGACGTGCGAGTAGTAGACGTCGACCCCGACCAACAGGCGCTCACCCAGCAGGCCCTTGTAGCCACCCTCGACCGTGTTGGTGATCATCGGCTTGGTCTGCGGCACGTTGGTCACATCGGAGACCAGATCGAAGCCGAACGTCGAGGGGTTCAGCGCCCGCATCACCGAGCCGACCTGCGCGGCGTTCGGCGCGTTCATCAGAGCGAGGGTGCCCCCTGCCACTGGGTCGACCTGACTGATGATCTGGACCGCGGCAGCCCAGTACATAGTGGCGTCGAGCGGCACAGAGGTTATCGGGCCGCCCATCCCCCCGGGTGTGAACGGCGAGCGCATGCAGAGTCCCGTCGTGCCGGTGGCGATCACCTCGCAGTCGCGGCGGAAGCTGAAGCCGCTGGCCGGCGCGCCCCGACCGCGGACCGGGTAGGGCAGACCGCCCAGATCGGGCGACGACAGCTTGTCCAGGAACAGGTTGTTGCTGGACGGCTGGCTGAACGCCCGGTTGTATGTGAATCGGAAGCTGTGCTCCTGGGTCGGCTTGAAGACGACCGCGGCACGCGGCGACCACAGCAGGTCGTCTACCACG
>JBDHHM010000303.1:0-2839 GCA_039589355.1 Gemmatimonadota bacterium
CCGTACGCGAAGTAGGCGCACGCCAGCACCTGCCGTCCGACCACCGTCTGCTCGGCGTGCATACCGCCTTCCGTCAGCAGGTTCTCGAAGAACCCGACCACGCGCCCGTAGTCCGCCTCGTTCCAGTACTGGATGCCAGGTCCGAGCATCTGGCGCGTCGAGAAGACGATCACCGAGTCGGCGTATTGGTTCTTCAGGTGCTCGATGCTCTCCGGTATCGACTGCCAGTAGAGGCGCAGGTATTCCAGCGCGTCCTCGGAGTAGCCGGCGTCGCGGGCGCCCCGATAGACTCGGAACGACTGGTCGACCACCGACTGGTCCTCGTAGTACTCCGGACGCGGCCCCTGGCCGACCAGCGCCAGGACCTGCTGACTCGCGGCGCGCGGGTCGCCGAGCCGCATGAAGACTTCGGCCGTGATGAAGTGGAACTGAATCCTCTGGTCCCGGGGCATCGCGTCGAGGTGAATTGCCGCTTTCTGAGCCCAGTCCACCGATGCTCGGAAATCGCCCTGCGCGTAACTGCTGGCGACGGCGACGAACAGCAGCCGCCCGTGCACCTCGCTGCTGGCTTCGATCACGCCGCTCTCGATCAGCCGATCCGCTTCAGCGACGTCCTGCAGCGCTGCGGCGTAGTCCTGGTCCTCGTAGGCTCGGTTCGCCGCGAAGTAGGCTAGCGGCAGCGGATTCGAAGCGCGGCCCCGGACGCCGGTGATGAACACGGGAGCCACCCGCACATAGCGGGGCGGCCTCTCGGGGACATTGTCGGCCGTGATGCGGAACGGCGATGCGGCGGTGATGAACAGGCCGCTGTAGGGCCCGTCGGGCGAGTCGGCACCCTGGATCTCGTATCCGCGGACGAAGCCCGAGGGACCGGACTGCCAGCGCAGGACCGCCGCATCGGGCTGGAAGTCCACATCGAAGCCGGCCAGCGGCGGGAACTGAACGTCCCAGCGGTAGATCGCAGTACGCTTCGATTGTTCGTCGCTGATGTAGATGTTCCCGTCGTGGTCGACGTTGAGCCCGGTCGGACGGCCGAGAACACCTTCCGCACCCAGCTGAATCAGCACTCCGGTAAGGCCGGCGGCGACGATCGTGACGCGGTGCGTGGTGCGGTCGAGTGCGAAGAGATTGCCTGCCTGGTCAAATGTGATCGCCGTGACCGGCCCGGGGAGAAGCCCTCCCGGGAGAGGCTCGAAAGTCTGCTCGGCGGCGTTGAGCCGGGCGACCTGGATACCATTCTCGTCCCATACGAAGATCTCGCCGTCCGGGTCGATCGCGATGCCCACCGGCTTGATGAACGTGAAGCTGGCGACGAGGCTTGCCAGGTCGGGGCTGAAGATCTTGATCTGGTCATTGCCCGTGTCGGCGATGACGATGCGGCCGTCCGGCAGGACGCCGATGCCTTTCGGGCCCCTCAGCTTGCGATTGTCCTGGTAGTTGTCGCCGTACGTTCCCATCAGCCTTCCGCTCTCCAGGTCGAAGAGAGCGAATCGATTGCGGCGCGAGTCGGCGGCGACGACGGACGTATCCGTAATCACGGCCTGTTCGATTCGGCCGATATCGCCACTGAACAATCGCGACCCGCCCTCCGGATCGGGTCGGTACAGGTTCACGCTATCGCCGTAGACCGTTTCGTGTAACTCCGCCATAGCGGTGTGCATGGTCAGGCCCCGGCCCTCCGTCTCCACCAGAAACCGCGGGATGCCATTGGGCCCGTACCCGATGTCGAGCAGCGGCGAAGCGAGGCTGGTCGGTACCTGGCTGACCCTGATCGGGAAGTCCATGTCGATTCGCCGCGGCAGTCCCTCCTCGGTGGTCAGGCGAATCCTCTCCACCTTGCGCAGCCTTCTGTCGAGGATCAGCAGTTGGTCGGGGCCGGCGAACGCGATGTCCACAGGTTCGCGGAACGACCCGCGCCCCGTGCCTACGCCTCCGTACAGCAGGTCGGTGGGTCCGATCACCTGGTCGCCGTTAGCCCGGTACAGGCGCCCGGCCTTCTTGTCGAGGACGACGACGCTGCCCAGGTCGTTCACTGCCGTGGCGAGCGGTTCCTCGAACTCGGCGCCGCGGAAGGTCACGACGCCGGCCAGGCCGCCGGGCGCCGGTCCGACCCAGGGCACCTGGGTGAACGGCGGCAATGCGAAGATGTGGGTGGGAGTGCGTCGATCTGCGACGAAGATCCGGCCGTCGTTCCCGACCGCCAAGGACGCAGGCTGATCGAGCGTCCTTGTCAGACTGACGGTGCGGACGAAAAGGCCGTCCTGGCTGAACACATGCACGGCCCGCCTGCCGGCGTCGAGGACGTAAACCTGCCCGCTGGGGCCCAGGGCCAGGTCGACCGGGTCGGAGAGCTGGCCGCCTCGGTTGCCCTTGCCGCCGATGAAGCGCAGACGTTGGCCGCCGGGACCGAACACGTGCACCTGGTTCTGATCGCCGTCGAGCACGTAGGACTCACCTTCCGAGGTGATCCCGATCGCCAGGGGGTCCTTCAGCTCTCGAGTCGAAGACGAAGACCAGTCCCCGGCCGTCGGCGATGTGAACGGTGCGGTCGTGGCCCAGCGCCAGGGCGACCGGCTGGTCCGGCGCCCCGGGCTGCCCCCTACCGGGGAGCTGAAACGAGCCCTCCGGGACGTAGGCTGCCTTTGGAACGGCCTGGGCGAGGCCGTTCCCGGCGAAGAGGACGACCATCGTGAGGGCGACGGCCCAGACTGTGAGCCCTCTCGAAGCACCTCGCTCGGTGTACAGACTGCGTTTCAGTTGCACGGCGGTGTAGGCTCCAGTCTGAGGTTCACGAGTGGCCGGTCTCCTTCCTGGAAAACGAATCTCGAGAACCCGGTCA
>JBDHHM010000304.1:0-4043 GCA_039589355.1 Gemmatimonadota bacterium
AGCTCGCGCATGTCAGCGACGAGTTGTTCGATCTCGGCGCCCTCCAGCGTTCCCTGCAGCGTCTCCGCCGTCGCGCGCAGGCTTTGGCTCAGGGCTGCGAACTCGTCACTGCTCTCGCTGACCATCCGCTCCAGACCGCGGACAGTGCCCGGCAATGCGGCCACACTGCCATGGACCTGGTCGATCGTCGAGTCGGCGAGCAGCCGGTCGATCTTGATCAGCAAGGCCTCGGCCTGCTCGCCGAGGTCTCCGGCGAGGTCCATCAGCGAGGGTGCCCTGCCGACGTCGAGGGTGTCACCACTGCTCGCCATCGTGCCCGACGCACCCGGGTGCAGCGTGACGATGACGTCACCGAAGACGCCGACCGCCTGGAGGAGGGCTCGGCTGTCCTGCGGGATCCGGAGATCGCGATGCAGCCAGAGCTGAACGACGATCCGGCCGGCGGCTTCCAGCTCAACGGAGCGTACCACGCCCACCTCGACGCCGGACATGTGGACACGGTCGCCTTTCTCCAGTCCGCCGGCATCCTCGAGGATCACGGTGACGGTGTAGCCGCGTTCGCCCAGCGGCTGCCCCGTGAGCCAGAAGTAGCCCCATCCGAGGATGATCGCGCAGACGATTGCCAGCAGCCCGATCCAGATCTCCGCCTTCTGTCTCTTGCGTCGCCGAGCCACGGTCTCCCCCTAGGCCGCGTGAGTGGTCTCTACCGAGGGGCTGACGAAGCGCCGCACGATGGGGTCCTCGCTCTCGCGGAACTCATCGACGGGCCCCTTGAAACGGATCTTCCCCTCGTACAGCAGCGCGATGCGGTCCGCCACGAGGAAGGCGTTGTCCAGGTCGTGGGTGACCATGATGCTGGTGACTCCGATCTCCTCGCGCAGGTGATCGATCAGGTTGGTGATGACGAATGCATTCTCGGGATCGAGTCCGGTGGTCGGCTCGTCATACAGCAGGTAGTTCTGGTGGCCGGCGAAGGCGCGAGCGATGGCCACCCGCTTCTGCATGCCGCCGGACAGCTCGATCGGATAGAGGTCCGCGACGGATGGATGCAGGTTCACCTGGTTCAGGCACTCGGCCACTCGCTCCTCGCATTCCTTCTTCTTTATCCGGCACCCGTCGACATCCATTCCCAGTTGGATGTTTTCGCCGACCGATAGCGAGTCGAAGAGTGCCGCTCCCTGGAACACGTACCCGACGCGCTGCCGCACCTGATTCAACTGACGTCGGTTTGCGTTGGTGATGGATACGCTGTCGACTACCACATCGCCCTCGTCCGGCTCGATGAGTCCGATAATGTGCTTGAGCAGAACGCTCTTGCCCGTGCCGGACGGTCCGAAGAGGGCAAGCGTTCCGCCCTCCCGCACGCTGAACGAGATATCGTCCAGGACGACGTTGTCCCCGAAGCTCTTGCTGAGCCCAATGATCTCAATCATCTGCGCGATCCTCGGTCATCCGAACGCCTTCAACAACCTGGCTAGAACGGCGTCCCAGAACATGATGGCCACCGTCCCTGAAACAACCACGGAAGTCGTGGTTCTTCCCACGCCTTCCGCACCGCCGGCGGCTCGCAGCCCGACGTAACAACCGATGAAGGTGATTGTGGCGCCGAACACGGCCGCCTTGATCAGCCCGAACCACAGCGCGAAGTCGTGAAAGTAGGTGCGCACGCCGTAGATAAACTCGGCGCTCGTGATCGGCAGCGTCAACAGGGCGCCGAACAAGCCCGCGGCGATTCCGACGAAATCGGCCAGCACGACCAGCGGCGGAAGCATCAGAGTGCCGGCGAGCACGCGAGGCACGACGAGCTGCTCGACGGGATCCCGGCCGACGGCTCGCAGCGCATCCACCTGCTCCGTCACGACCATCGTGCCCAGTTCGGCTCCGATCCGTGCGCCGATGCGGCCAACCAGCACCAGCGCCGTCACCAGGGGGCCGAGTTCGGTCAGCACGCTGGCCGTGACGACACTGCCGATCACCCAGATCGGGACGGTGCCGGTGAACTGGTATCCGCTCTGCTGTGAGGTCACGGCCCCGGCCAGTGCGGCCACCAGAACGACCACCGGAATGCTGCCGATGCCCATGTCGTACATCTGGGTCATCAGCGCCCGGTAGTAGCGGCGTGGCCTTGCCATCGCCACGAGTGTGTGGAACGTGAGCAGAGTCATTCCGGCGGAATGGCGGAGAACGGTCAGTATGCTGCCGCCAACTGCAACCGGGATTCGAGAGAAAACAGTGCCAGCCCGAACCGGCCTCTGTGCCGTATTCTCAGTCATACAGAAAACTAAATTGAGGCTTCCCCTGGGGGCCGAAGAGCGTATGAGTATATACAAAAGCCGCAGGAGTGCCTAGGCCTGGAGCGGCCTCTGGGCGGTCTAGCGCCTCACGAACTCGTCCAGGAAAGCACCCAGCTCGTCGCACTCGACGAAGCCCCGCGCCGCGGAATCTAAAAAAACCGCGCCGCGGATGGCCGCAGCGAGCTGTGAAGCGATCGCCGCCCAGTCGGGCGCCACGCGCCCTTCCGGTCGCGTTTGGGCTCTACTTCGCCAGCGCGTCGGCCAGTGCGTCGTAGAGACGGGTCATGACGTCGATCCCCTTATGATACAGGTCGAGCGACATCCACTCGTTCGGCGAGTGCAGGTTACACCCCGGCAGCGCGAAGCCGAGCACTAACACCGGCGTCTCGAGGATCTGCTCGATCATCGGGACGATCGGAATCGAGCCGCCCTCACGGATGAACAGAGGCTCGCGTTCGAACACACCCTGGATGGCGTCCGCCGCCGCCTTGAAGACCGGGCCCGCCGGATCGACCGCCCAGGGCAAAGCGCCCGCGTAGAAGTCGATCTCCATCTCGACGCCCTCCGGCTTGAGCGAGCGGACGTAGCCCTCGAACGCTTCGCGGATCGCGTTGGGGTCCTGATCCGGAACGAGCCGCATCGAAATCTTCGCCATCGACTTCGCCGGGATGATCGTCTTGGCGCCTTCGCCTCACATCCAGGGTCGGGCGCGCCCAGATCCGCTCTATGAAGTGCACCCCGCGTTCGCCGTCGCCGATCGCCGGGACGCCGGCTTCTTCCCGGAAATCCTCCTCGCTCATCGGGATCTCGGCGTACGCCTTCTTCTCCGCCGGGCTCGGATCTTTCACCGCATCGTAGAAGCCGGGGACGGTGACCCTGCCGTTCTCGTCCTTGAGCTGACTGACCATCTTGGCCAGCGCGTTCGCCGGGTTCACCACGCCGCCGCCGTACTGGCCCGAGTGCAGGTGAGGCGGACCTCCATATAGACCATCCCGCGCAACCCGACGCAGATACTCGGGAGATCTTCCGCCAGCATCGGCGTATCGGAGATGACGGCGACGTCGCAGGCAAGGCGCCCTGCGTTTTCTCTTATATGGTCCTCGAGGTTAATGCTGCCGACTTCCTCTTCGCCCTCGAACAGGAACTTGAGGTTCACCGGCGGTGTGCCCTTCGCCGCCCGGTAGGCCTCGAGCGCCTTCATGTGGACATGGATCTGGCCCTTGTCATCGGCGGTGCCGCGGGCGTACATGCGCCCCTCTCGTACCGAGGCCTCGAAGGGCGGCGTCTGCCACTCGTCCAGCGGTTCCACCGGCTGCACGTCGTAGTGGCCGTAGACCAGAACGGTGGGTGCGTCAACCCCCGCATCCATGAGCTCGCCGTAGACGACGGGATGCCCCTTGGTGGGGATCACCTCCGCCGCCATCCCGAGATCGCCCAACTTCCCCCTCAGCCAATCGGCACAGCGGGTCACGTCGCCCTTGTGCTCCGATCGAGCGCTGACGCTCGGGATGGCGAGGAACTCCTTGAGCTCGTCCATTTCAGTGTCGCAGGCTTGTCCGGGGGCGCATAAGATAAGGCGTCGCCCGGCGCCGGGCTACACGGCTCGGGCCGCGGATCCGCCGCTCCACCGGTCTTCCAGGAGGTCTCTTGCCGGGGCCGATTACATTCCCGAGTTTGCCCACACCCCAGCCAACGGCGGATGACCCTACTCAGTCTCGGAGGAGAACGATGCTGCGGTCTGCGCGCGCT
>JBDHHM010000305.1:0-2487 GCA_039589355.1 Gemmatimonadota bacterium
CGCTCCTCGAATACGGGCCGCACATATCGTTCTGAATGATCGATGCAGTCCGTAAGACCCCGGAGCTGTAGCTCGATCGGTCGGCCATCGATGGTGACGGTGAGCCGCCGGTGCTCGAGCGCGCGGTCCCAGCAGAAGGTGTGCACCCATAGCCCGTGCCAGGTCACACCGGCGTCTTCCACGACGCCCACATCTACATAGAGTGTGGGGCCGTCGGGCTCGGGATAGTACCATTGTTGGTCGTCAGCGCAGCCGATCCGGTTGCCCCTGGTGACGGCGCAGCGTCGAGAAGCATCAAAGTAGAACTGTTTGGGGAAAGGGCCGAGCCAGCGCTCGTCCTCGGCACCGTCGGCACGCAGATACTCGACCATCTTCGCGATGGCCTGCTCGTCATCGGGATTCTCCAAACAGATCTCCTCCAGGGTCTCGTCGAAGCAGGTCCCAAACATACCCCAAGTGGTTATTGCGAGCCCGAGGGAGTCCAGCGCTGCCTGGAAAAGTCGGTCTTGTCTTTCCTCGTCGATCAGGTCCATGATGATCTCCTTACCTGCGGACGCCGAGGACGCGCAGCACGTCCTCGATGGCCATCCCGAAGCCGAGCCCCTCGTATGCCTCGTCGACGATCTTCGAGGTGACGATGCCTATCACGCGGCCCGATTCGGGGTCGATGATGGGACCGCCGCTGTTCCCCGGGTTGACCGGCGCGTCGTACTGCAGCGCCGTGCCGTCGTCCATGAAGCGGCGACCGCTGAGCACGCCGCGGGTGACGGTGCGGCCGAGCGCCGGCGTCAACGGCGTGCCGATGACGATGACGTCGGAGCCCAAAGCCACGGGCTCACTCCAGCCGAGCTCTACCGTGGGGCAGTCGTCGGGACAGTCGATCTGTAACAGCGCGGCATCGACCTCCTCGTGCCAGCGCACCACGCGCAGCCGCCGCTCGTCGCCTTCGGCCAGCCGGGCGAAGAAAGGCGGCTCGCCGTCGATCACGTGGTGGTTGGTGATGGCGAGCCCGTCTTTCGTAATGAGGAAGGCAGTGCCGAATTGTTCACCGTTGCGGACGGGGACGACGGCGTCAGCGAGGCGATCGTAGGCCGACCCCTCCCGGCCGGGATTGGCGTCGTCGGGAGAGAGGACGATGAAATCCCAATCACCGGGAAGGGGCCGAGGCCAATACACGGAGCGCGGCCCGGTGTCGTAGCGCGCGATCTCCTCTCTCTGGACGAGCTCGGAGTTCACCAGGCCGTTCACGATCACTAACATCCCGATCACCCAGGCACAGATGAGCGGCGCTACCAGCCCGGCGGCGAGCACGGACGAGGCGCCGCGTGTGCCGAGCACCATCCACGAGCCCAAGGAGAGGAACAGGACGGACCACAAGAAAACCCCCAGCACGATCGCGAAGGCGAGCCAGTTGAGGGGATCGTCGAGATCCGGCTCGAGGCCCAGGTAGAGAACGACGCCGCCCCAGACGGCCGCCGTCGCCAGCCCCCAGATGAAAGCGAGCCGCGCCGGGCTCAGCTGTCCGAAGCGGCGCAGCAGCCAGCGGTGGCCGTACCAGAGCAGGATGAGGCCGATCATGCCGGGGATCCCACGCGTCGCGATCCACTCGGGCCCCGCCAGACCCCCGTAGGCGAGGAAGAGGGCGATCCACAGAGGGATAGTCTTGCGTCGCATGTTTCTCTTAGTCGGGTGATCGGCGGGTCAGCGTTGAAAAAGCTAGGGGGGGCCTCTGACAGTGCCGGTGGCGGGCGTCGAATCCCGGCCCGCGGGTGAGACTCCGTTGACGGCAAGTTGTTAGGATAGTCCGCGGTTGGACCGGGCGGCGGTCGTTGACGATCCGCGAGGGCCATGTGTACATTGTGCACACGGTGCACACACTGGTCACAGGAGCCCGGTAGGCAGCATGACCACAAGAGCGAGAGGAGTCAGGCTACCCGAGGAGCTCGAAGGCGAGATCCAGCGGGAGGCGGAGCGGTCGCGCCGGAACTGGTCGCAGATGGTGGCGGAGCTACTGGAGGAGGCAGTGCGGATGCGACGGGCGCCGGGGATCATCTTCAGCAGCGGGCCGACGGGCCGGCGCGCAACGGTGGCCGGGACGGGGCTGGACGTGTGGGAGGTGGTGGCGACCTGGCGCGCCTACGGCGAAGACTACGACGAGTTGCGCCAAAGCTATGACTGGCTGGCGGAGGCACAGCTTCGCGCCGCTTTGAGCTACTACGAGCTCTACCCCGACGAGATCGACGAGCGTCTCGAGCGTGAGCGCTGTTGGACGGCCGATCGGGTGCGGTCGGAGTTGCCGTTCGCGCGGCCGCGCCGGGACGACTGACGCATCCGGCCAGTGAAGTACCTGCTGGACGAGGACGTCAATCCGAAGACGGCCGAGATTGCCCGGGGTCTCGGCCTCGACGTCCTCAGCGTGCACGACATCGGCCGGCGCACGCTGTCCAACGGCGAGCAGCTCGAGTTCGCCGCGCAGGAGGGCCGGGT
>JBDHHM010000306.1:0-2486 GCA_039589355.1 Gemmatimonadota bacterium
CGCCGTGCCGGGAGATACGCGGCGGCGAAAACCACGCAGATCAGCGTTCCCGCCACTGCGCTGTACACCAGTGGGTCGGTCGCCCTCACACCGAACAGCAGGCCCGCCATAAGGCGAGCGACGAGGAGCGACACTCCCAATCCAAGGATTATTCCGACCGCAGCCACGGCCAATCCTTCGCCGGCGACCTGGCGACGGATCGCCGACGGGCGAGCACCGAGCGCCAGCCGCAGCCCGAATTCACGCGTGCGCGATGATACCGACTGGCTCGTGAGCCCGTAGACGCCCATGACGGCCAAGACCAGCGCGGTAAGCCCGAAGCCGCCCACGAGCAGCAGGTTGGTGCGGGGCTGAGAGAGCGAATTCGCCTGCATCCGATCCAGCGTGACGATTCGCGCCACCGGCTGCAGGGGATCGATCCGCCGAACCGCCTGACGGAGCCGCTCCGCAAGGTCAACTGGCGGCCCGCTGGCATGCGCCACCACGAAGAACTCACGCGCCACATCATTGTCCTGCGCCTGGGGCACGTAGACTTCCGGCAGCACCGCCTGCGTCGGCCCGCGCCGCCGCACATCACCCACCACCCCGACCACGGTGAGCCAGGGTTGTGCTTGCACCGGTTCCGACACCAGATGATCCGGCAGCCCGAGTCGAATCCTACGACCGATTGGATAGCTGTCCCCATAGTGGGTCCTGACGAAGGCCTCGTTCACGAGTGCCACGTACTGCGAGCCGGCCCGGTCGGAGCGCTGCAGAGAACGACCCTTGATCAGCGGGACGCCCATCGCCGCTAGGAATCCCGGGGTGGCGATCGTCAGGTCCACAACCGGAACATCGCCAACACGCTGCTCGGGTGCTTCTTCGCGGGTGAGGCGCTTCTGCCAGAACAGTTGCTCCAGAGGGAGCGCGATCGATGCACCGGCGGAGTGTACCCCGGGCAGCGCACCGACCTCGCCGTTTAGCTGTTCGAGGAACGCCGTCACCTGTGTTCGCTCACCATACCTGGCCACTGGCAAGGAGACGAACATGGCGATTCGGTTATCGGCTTCGTAGCCGGGCTCCACGTTTGTGAGGCGCGCGAAACTCCTCAACAGCAGCCCGGTACCGACCAGCAGAACCAGGGCCATGGCCACTTGCGTCGCGACGAAGGCCTGCCTGGCCCGCATCTGCCCTCGCCGGCCGAGCAGCCGGCTACCCCCGACCAACGCAGCGTCCGCCCGCACGCCGGAGAGCGTCCAGGCCGGGACGATACCGAAACCGATGCCCGTAACAACCGAGATCGCCAGGGCAAATGCGAGCACCGGCAGGTCGACGAGCAGGTCGACGTGGGGTGGCAGCCACGATGCCGCGAGCGCACCCAACGCATCGATCGCATGAAGGCAAAACAACAGCCCCAGGACACCACCGGCGATCGAGAGCATCAAGGCCTCGGTGAGGACGTGCCACACTAGGCGCCTGCGCCCGGCGCCAAGTGCCACCCTCACGGCCATCTCCCGCTCCCTGGCGGAGGCCCGCGTGAGCATCAGCGTCGCTACGTTCACACACACCAGAAGGAGGACGAACCCGACGGTCGTGAACAGCAACAAGATGCTCGAGCGAACGCCCTGCACGACCTGCTCGTGGAGCGAGCGCACGAGCGCCCCAACGCCCTCGTTCCACTCGGGGTATTCCTGTTCCATTCTCCCGGCCAGTGCGCCGATCTCCTGGTTCGCCTGCTCGACGGCGATGCCGTCGTGCAGCCTCGCGACAACCACCGAATTGTGATTACCGCGGTAGTTCGGGTCGCTTGGATCGAGGGTCAAGGGCGTGAGCAGCTGGGGCGCGCCCATGTCGGAGATACCCGTTCCCGGCAACTCGAAACCTGGAGGCAGCACCCCTACCACCGCGTGACTCCGACCGTCCAACTCCAGACTCTTGCCACCGAGGTCGGGGTCCCCGCCGAACCGACTGAACCATAGGCCGTGGCTGATGAGGCACACGGGCTGCGAGCCGGGTCGCTCCTCCTCCTGGCGCAGACCTCGCCCCACCACCGGGCGGACGCCGAGCAGAGGCAGTAACGCCGCCGTGGCTCGGATCGCGTTGACGCGCACCGGATCGCCGGAACCTGTGACGTTGTAAGGGCGGCGCTGTATCGCAGCCATCTCCTGGAAGACCGTGTTCAGTCGCCGCCAGTCTTCGAAGTTCCCGAGCGACACGGTCACGTTGGACGCGTTTTGGGCATTGCGGGTTTCCCAGACGACGACTAATTCGCCTGGGTCCTCGAACGGTAGTGGGGTGAGCAGCACCGAGTTGACGACACTGAACAAGGCGCTGCTCGCGCCGATCCCCAAGCCGAGCGTCAGTACAACGGCGAGCGCGATGCCACGGGCTCTCACGAGCCGCCTAGCTGCAAGCCTGATCTCCTGCCATACGGAGCCTACGTTCATCGCGTCGACCTGTAGGTATTCTCCAGTGACGCAGCGGCCCACGTCACCCCCGCGTTCTGC
>JBDHHM010000307.1:0-2486 GCA_039589355.1 Gemmatimonadota bacterium
AACGAATTCGCCTGATCGGGCGATAGCGCAGGAGGCGGATCTCTGTATCAGTCCGTTACAATCAGGACCTCACCGTTACAGAGCGCTGCCCTGCGGTGCGGCGGCGAGCGGCAGACGAATCACGACGGTGGTCCCTTCGCCGCCGCCGCTCTCGACGTGGATGTCGCCGCCGGCGGCTCGCGCTATCCGGCGCGCGATGGTGAGACCGAGGCCGGTCCCGCCTTCCTTGGTGGAAAATAGCGGATCGAAAACTCGCTCCAATACTTCTGCCGGAATCCCAGCGCCGTCGTCGTGGACCGTGACGACGGCCGAGTCGCTGTCGCGGTCGACCCGGACTACGGCCGCTCCGCCGGCCTCGAGCGCCTGAGCCGCGTTCTGTATGACGTTGAGGAAGATCTGTTCCAGCGCGCCGGCATCCCCCCGCACGGTTAGCGGCGGCTCGGGCGCGGCCTCTACCGTCAGGGTCGCGCCGCGCGCCTCGAAGGCGGGACGGGCAGCGCGCGCGGCGGCGCTCAGCGGGTCCGCCAGCTCGACCGGCTGTGAGCCTATCTGCCCGCGGCGCGCGACCTCGAGCGTGTTCTTCACCGTCAGGTTGAGTCGCTCGATCTCGGCCAGCGCGCTCTCCAGCGGTTCGCGTAGACCGGAATCTTCCGGCAGCTGCTCTTCCACCGTTTGCAGGTCGACGCGCACGGCGGTTAGCGGATTGCGGATCTCGTGGGCGAGCGAAGCGGCGAACTCGCCAACGGCAGCCAGAGATTCCCGGCTGGCCAGCTGGCCTAAGGTTCGCCCGAGGCTTTCCGTCATCGTGTTGAAGGCGCGGGCGACCTGTCCTACCTCGTCGGTGCCCGGCTTTTCCACCCGCCGCTCGAGGTCGCCGCGACTCACAGCGGCGGCCGCCGCCGTGAGCTGCCGCAGCGAGCGGGTCATGCGGCCGGTCAGCAGGGTCGCCAACGCGAGCCCGGCCACGGCAACGATCAGCAACAGCCGGGCCCCTCGACCTGCCGCGTCCTCGAAGGGCTGTACGAACGGGGTGAGCGGCGCGGCGAGGGCGAGATCGAAGGGCGGCTCGGAGAACGTCCGGCGCGCGCTGAGCCATTCGTCGCCGCCCCACACGAATCGGTCTTCAGCTAGCAGAGCCGGGTCGAACGGCAGCGGCAGGAGAGCCACACCAGTCGAGGACTCGAACAGACCGACCACCATGCCGGCGGCCGCGGGAGTGATCGATCCCGGCGGTAGCAGAACCTCCGCTTGAATGTCTGCCGCGAGCCTTCCGAGGAGCTCTCCGGAGAGGCGATCGCGGATGCTGAAGATGGCCGTGACATGACCGCCGGAACCGTTAGATGCCCGATCCGCGCTCGCCGTTCGCGTCAGCGTCCATAGCGCCGCGTCCTCCCGATCCAGCACGGTGACCGTGACGACGCCGGGATCGAGTTCATCGAAGAGCTGCCGCAGTGCAGAAGGGACCGGCGGCCTGGCACCCTCTCGCAAGGCCTGGTGAACGGAGGTCTCCTCGGTCAAGAACAGGAGATCGAAGCGCTGCTGCACCCAGCGCGTCGTGATCCGGGCAGCCGTCTCCTCGAGCGCGTCGTCGAGCCGCGTGCGCAGCAGTTCTTCCCCCGAGTTCGCAGCGGTTCGGGTGAGCCAGAGCCCGAGGAGACCGAGCGGCACCACCGCCACCGCCAACACGAGCAGCAGGATCCGGGTGCGAAACGACAGCGGCAGCATCAGATGTACCCGGCTAACTGGGATCGGGGTCGGCACCCGGCGCGGGTTCGCCTCGCCGTGGAATCAACGGACCGAGACCATGTCTCTCGATCAGCCGATCGAGGCGCGGACGCGAGATCGCCAATATCTCAGCCGCGCGAGACTTGTGGCCGCGCGTTGCCTCCAGGACGCGGGCGATGTGGTCGCGTTCCGCCTCTTCCAGCGTCGTGAGCCGCGCACCGGACTCGCCGACGGGCGCTCCCAGGACCACGTGCTCCGGCCGGATCACGTCGCCGGTCGCCAACACCGCGGCGCGGCTGAGGCAGTTCTCCAGCTCGCGCACGTTCCCGGGCCAGCTATGCCGCATCAGCTGGTCGACCGTCTCGGAGGCCAGAACCGGCCGCCTCGCGCCTGCGGCCGCCGCGGCCTTCGCCACAAAGTGCTCGGCCAGGATCGGCAGATCGCTCATCCGCTCGCGGAGCGGCGGAACCTCGATCTCCACCACGCGCAGGCGGTAGTAGAGATCCTCGCGGAACTCGCCGACCGCGACCAGCCGCTCCAGGTCCTGGTGCGTGGCGGCGATAACGCGTGCCTCCGTCTGCTCCGCGCGTTCAGCGCCTACGGGGTAGTACTCGTGCTCCTGCAACACGCGGAGCAGCTTGCTCTGAAACTCAGGTGCCGTGTCGCCGATCTCGTCCAGGAAGACGGTCCCGCGCCCCGCCAGGGCGAACCGACCTCGCCGATCGGAAGTCGCACCGGTGAACGCGCCGCGCACATGCCCG
>JBDHHM010000308.1:0-2648 GCA_039589355.1 Gemmatimonadota bacterium
CCGCCGCCACCGAACTGCTCGGACGAGAGGTCGTCGAAGAAGCCCTCGGGCTCGCGGAAGGTTAGTGTATTCCACTGGCCGCGCACGCCGACGAACGGCTGCAGCTTCTTGTCCTGGCGGAAGTAGCGCGTCAGGTCGAGGAAGAACTCGAAGTACTCGTTGCTGCCCTGGAAGCCGGCGAATCTTTCCAGGAAGATCAGGTCGGCGCCGGCGGTGAGCTCCCAGCCCGCAGAGTAGAGGCTCGCCGCCACGCGGGGGCCGTCGCCCTCGACGGCAAAGGCCTCCGTGCCGCCGGGCACGTCCATCTGCCACTCGGCCTCGCCGGCGACCCAACCGACGGTGAAGTACAGCCCGTTCGGTCGGCTCCGATCGGCGCACCCTTACCTTCAGGGTGTCGGACGAGTGCGAGCCGCGCTCGCCCCAGATCAGGTGCTCGCCTGCGGCGACTTCCTGAATGGTCAGCGCTTCGCCGGTACTGCAACCGCCGATCGGGCCGCCGCGCTCGTAGTCGAGGTACACCTGAATACCGTCGTGCACGCAGGTGACGACGATGTCGCCAGGGTGCTCGGTTAGGTTGGCCTTGATGCTGTACTCCTCCTGATGCTCCAGAGCGAAGTTCCGGGTGTACGGATCGAAGCCGACCTTTTCGATGCGTACCTGGTGGCGGCCTGCTTGGATGTCTTTACCTACCCAGGGCGTCGTGCCGACGAACACGTCGTCCAGGTAGACGTGGGCGTCCGCGGCGTTCGACATGACGACGATGGTTCCCACACCGCGGGCGAGCATGATCTCCCTTCTCACGATGCCGCCCGGCGGCACGTGCACGTAGTCGCTGAACGGGCGATGACCGACCGCGGTAACGGTCAGCAGGTGACGGCCCGCCGTCATCGTCGTGGTTACAGGAGCGGGGACGACCACCTTGCCGTCGATCTGCACCCAAGCCCGGCTCCCGTCCTCCGTCTGCACATCGACGCGTAGCTCGCCCACAGCATCGGGGGGCAGCGAGTCACCGGCCAGCGGTGCCAGCCCGTAGGAGATCGCACCGAGTGCCGGGACCAGATCGCGCTCGGCATCGAGGGCCGGCGGCGGCACACTTACCCGCCAGGTCCCGAGGATCTCGCCGGCGGTGAGCTCTGAGGCGCCCGCCGCGACCACGAGCTTCACCCGCAGCTCCACACCGCCGCGCACCGGTAACACGGAGGGCTCGAGTATCCCTCCGGCAGTAGCGAAGCGGCCGACGACATCGCGGGCGCGACAGAACGGCGCTTCGTCCGCGTAGCACGTCTGCAGGTCCTCGAGTATGCGCTGGCGTGTCGCCTGATCGATGACGCGGACGCCCTGTGCGGCGAGCGCGGTGGCCAGACGACGCTCGAGCAGGTCGCTGGCCCGCACCCGATATCCCCGCTCGTCGTGTAGCACGGGCAGGATCACTAGAGGCTCGTAGTTCTCCAGGTCGGGAATCGATGCGCGCGTCTCCGTGACCAATCGGGCGAGATGGCCGTCGAGCTCATCGCGAACGGGGTCGACCTGCGCGTTCCCCGTCAGCGGCGTCAGACCCGGGCCCAACGCCACAGCCAGCCCGAGCAATATCCCAAGTCTACTTCTCTCCCTGATCATCGAGATCACCAAGCAGCTTAAGGGCGGAGGCGGCCAGTTCGTTTCCGAGCTTCAGCAAAGCATCTTCACGTGCGACGGAGACCGAGGCGCCGAGCCCGTTCACGGGCGCCAACACGTCGGCGCCGCGGTGCTCCGCCGCTTTGAGCGAGAGCGCGCCACGCGCACTCGCCGTGTAGAGCTCTCCCCGTCGACTCCCAACCGATACTTCGCAAGAAACCTCGAGGGCCGGCACGCCCTTTGTGAAACCGATCACCCGAACCCCAGCCCCTCTCAGACGCTCCTTCAACACCTCCATGGCCGGCTCGCAGTCGCCGCCACCGGCCAGCACGAGCTCGAGATCGAACCCGTTCTCGAGCTCGAGCACCACCGTACGATTCAGCAAGTGGCCCAAAGCGACCGCGAGCTCGCTAGCACCCGGGGGAACGGAATCGAGGTAACCCGTTATCTCGGGACGCGCTATGACTCGACCCGCCCCCCCAGGAATGGAATCGGTGAGTTCGCATATGGCGCGGCCTTCGTCATCCGTTACCACCGTCAGCCGCGCCGCACCTGCTATGCACTGCACCGGCAGACCCGCAACCGGCACGCCCCTGTAGCTCGCACGCACCTCGACCCCCCTGGCCTCAGTGCCAGCGTAAAGCTGCAGGGGCGTGACGACCGTTTCCGCCATGCTTGTCAGTCGGGCGGTATGCCCGGCGCGGTGAAGGTTCCGCGGAACCGCAACCTCGCCTGCGGTGGCCAGCAGTATCTCCATCGCTGTGCCCCAGCGACCTTCAGCCGCTACACCGGGCAACCGCTCCAACGCCTGTTCCAAGAGACGTTCGGCCCTGAACGTCGTCTCCTCGACCCGGCCCTTCTCCAGCTCGGCGGCGCCGCGCGGATAGGCCAGCAACACGCTCACGTAGTACGAGCGCGTGCCGTAGTCCGTCTCCGTCACCTCGTGATAGGTGTCGCTGCGCCGCAGATCGGCCAGAAAGAGATCGGCGTCGAGGTACATCGCCGTACCCGCCGACCGTGACCCGTCCGTCTGG
>JBDHHM010000309.1:0-2484 GCA_039589355.1 Gemmatimonadota bacterium
GTGCTCTGCCTCGCCGGCGCGGGAGAGCGCTTCCACGGTTTCAAAGGACGCGACTGGTCCGCGCCGCAAGGCAACACCTACCTCTCGGCTTACCTGAGACCGACTCGCGCCGTAGAGCGTCCGGCCACGAGCTTCACGGTCCTGGCAGCGGTTTCCGTCGTAGACGCGATCGACTCGGTACCCGGTCTCGAGAATTTGGCCGGCATCAAGTGGGTGAACGACATCATCATCGATGATGCAAAAGTAGGCGGCGTGCTGGCACACACACAGAGCATGCGGGGGACGATAGGCGGGGCGATTCTGGGGATCGGCGTCAACGTCGAGACCGAGCCCGACATCGAGCCCACCCCATTCGTGCCGCGGGCCGGCACACTCAGAAGGGTGACCACGAGGCCTGCGGATTGCACGCAGCAAAGCTTCTTCGCCGCTCTCGCCGCCGCACTGGACACGAACTACAGCCGGCTGATCGCCGGCGAGTACGAAGCGCTGCTGGAACGATACCGTGAGCGCTCGTTGATAATCGGCCGCCAGGTCACGCTCTGCGCCGAGGAGCCGGGGCCGGAGTTGGATGTCATCGCCCACGGTCGCGTCACTCGGATTGGCGATGACTTGGAACTGATGATCGAGGGCTACGATCGGCCGTTCACGAAGGGCAGGCTGATAATCGGCTCCGTTGAGGAACTCGTGTCGAGGAAGAAGTGAGCATGGAATCGAATCAACTTCTGTTCGTCTGCCTGTCAGCGTTGGTGGCGGTATTCGTACTGCTGACCGTTCTGGCCGTCACGATGCGCATTCTCATCGCCGTTTTTCCTGAAGCGCTCGGAAAACTGGCAAAGAGCGACGCCGCGCTGCTGGCCGCGATCACAACGGCTGCTTCAAGCATATACCCAGGGATGAGAGTAACCAGAGTCGAGGAGGAAAAATGATCTCCGCTGCGAATCCCAAGAAGATTCGGGTGATGTTCACACCGTTCCGGGACGGGCTGCAGAGCTCGTTCGGTGGCAAGGTCCGTCTGAGCGACTTTCTACCGGCCATGCAGGCCTCTGCCGAGGCAGGGATCAGACACTTCGAGTTCGGCGGCGGCGCACGCTACCAGGCGCCGTATTTCTACCTGGGCGAGAACCCGTTCGAAGACATGAGAAGGATGCGTGCCGCGGTCGGGCCCGACGTCGACCTGCAGATCCTGACGCGGTCGGTTTCGGGTGTGACGCTAACCACCCAATCGATCGATGCCCTGCAGCTGCAGGCAAAGCTGATGCAGGCGGCCGGCACCACATGGGACCGGAACTTCGACTTCATGAACGACACCGCCAACCTGGTCAAGACGGGGAAGCCGATCGTCGCTGCCGGTATGCATCACCAGGTCTGCATCGCGCTGATGGGCCTGCCGTTCGAGTCGACCACGGTCCACACACCAGACTTCTACATCAATATCGGGAAGAAGCTGCTGGACAGCGACGTGCAGATCGACAGCATCTGCCTCAAGGATGCCAGCGGTACGACGGACCCGAAGACGATATACGACACGGCGGTAGGGCTGAAGAAGATCATGCCGCCCGAGATGCCGCTCTGGATGCACACCCACGACACGGCCAGCACCGCCGTCGCCTGTTACATGGCAGCGATCCATGGGGGTGCCGACGGTGCCGATCTCTCGATCCGGCCGCTGGCGAGCGGAACTGTTCAGCCCGACGTGCGCTCGTTGGCGCACGGCCTCAAGGGGACCGGTTACTCGCTGGACATCGACGTCTCCAAGATGCCCGAGATCGAGAGCATGCTGAAAGAGCTTATGGAGGAGTACGACTTTAATCCGACCACGACCACAGCGGACGCCCGCGTATTGGGCTTCCCCATGCCCGGCGGCGCCATCGGGCCGAACGTGCACATGATGGTGAAGGCCGGAATTCTGGAGAAGTACGGGGATGTTCTGGCGGAATTCCCGATCGTCGTGGAGGCGGGCGGCGCGTGGACCAGCGTGACCCCGGGCAGCCAGCAGTATTGGCTGCAGGCATTCAACAACGTGATGTACGGGCGGTGGAAGAAGATCGATCCGGGCTACGGCCGGTCGGTGCTGGGCTATTTCGGAAGAACCCCGTTGCCCCCCGACCCCGAGGTCGTGAAGTACGCGTCCGAGCAACTGGAGATGCCGGTATTCGACGGTGACCCCCTCGAGGCCGCCCCCAACAACATCGGACCGGCGAAGCAGGCGCTCGAGGAGCGGGGCCTACCGACCACCGACGAGAACATCTTCCTGGTGGTGGCTGCAATGGTCCCCGGCAAGAAGATGGAACTGAACGAGGGCATCCGGCTCCTGACCGGGAACGCCAAGATCGACGTACCGCTCAAGAAGAAGGTGGAGGAAGCGGCCCCCGCAGCGGCAGCGCCCGCTGCCGTTGCCGCACCGGCGCTGACCGGTCCAACGACGACACGCTGCACGGTCGAGGAAAACGGCACGATGCGGACGTTCGTCGTGACCCTCGAGCC
>JBDHHM010000310.1:0-2638 GCA_039589355.1 Gemmatimonadota bacterium
GTAGACCGCGATCACGTAGAACGTGGTGTCCGTCGAGCCCTGAAAGGTGCTGGCCAACCGTCCCACAAACGAGTCCGCGCCATACGTCTGCATCGCATCGACCATCATGCCACGGGCGCCGCTGCCGCTCAGCGGTTTCATGATGGCGGTCGGCAAGGCCTCAATGAAATCCGTGTCGAATCCGAAGAAGCCGAACGCCCGGTCGACCCCCGCGACGATGTAGTCCATGGCCCCCGAGGCGCGGAACACCCCGATCCCGACGAGGATGGCGACGAGGTACGGAATGATCTTCCTTTGCACCGTCGATGAACGCCTCGTAGACATTGACGCGTTGCCACATCGCCATGGCGATGAACGAGGCGATCACCCCGAACAGGATCACGTTGGCGGTGACGTTGGAGATCGTCTCGACCTGCTCCTGGGGGAGCCGCGAAAAGTAGATGATCGTGGCAGCCACGACGCCGGTCACCCCGATCAGATATGCGAGAACGACGCGGTCCAGCAGGTTGATCCGCTGGATCACGGCCACCGTCACGAGCCCGACCATCGTCGAGAAGAAGGTGGTCAGGAGGATCGGGATGAAGATATCCGACGGGTTGGCGGCGCCGAGCTGCGCGCGGTACACCATGATGCTGATGGGAATCACCGTGAGCCCGGACGTATTGAGCACCAGGAACATGATCTGCGCGTTCGTGGCTGTATCCTTCTCGGGATTCAAGTCCTGCAGCTCCTGCATGGCCTTGAGGCCCAGCGGCGTGGCCGCGTTGTCGAGACCGAGCATGTTTGCCGCGAAGTTCAGGATCATGGACCCGTGCGCGGGGTGATCGCGCGGGACCTCGGGAAAGAGCCGATGGAAGAAGGGGCGCACCAGCCTCGCCAGGATGTCGACGACCCCACCCTTTTCCCCCACACGCATCAATCCCAACCACAGCGTCAGCACGCCGGTCAGGCCGAGGGAGATCTCGAACCCTGTCCGGGCCATGTCGAACGTGCTGTTGACCATGGCCGAGAAGACCTCGGTGTCACCGAGGACGATCAGCTTGATTGCCCCCACGACGAAGGCGATCAGGAAGAACGCGATCCAGATGTAGTTGAGGACCATGGGTCAGGAGGCGGATGAGCGGCGTCGGCCGCCGGCGCGGCCGGTCACACAACCGTCCGTGTCAGCAGTTCCACCAACACCGGGACGTGCTCGCGCACGATCTCGTCCGGTGTCGCGAGCGGCAGCTCGTAGGTGACCACGGTGAGGCCGCGCTCCCCACCCCACGTTCCGAACGAGCCAGGGGTGGGATACCCGACCCCTCGAGCAAGCGGGAGCCCCGTGCGTTCGGCGACCCACTGGCCCAGTCGGCTGGAGTTCGCGTCGTCGATGCAGCCGAGCGGCGCGTGGAGGGCGATCACCGCTTCGGGCGACAGGTCGTCGATCAGCCCCATCAAGGCTCGCGTCTCCGGCTCCGACCCCGGTTCGGACCCCGGGCTCAGGATGACATCGCTCGCGTCGTCCAACGTGGACCGATGGGTCACGGGCCCGGACTGCCAGTCGGCCGTTGGGAAGTTGCGGTTGAGATCCACACCGCGCGCGTTGCCGCGTGTCCCGCGGACCAGGCCCTCGGGATTGGCCGCCAGCACCAGCGCACAGTTCGCCGGCGGCTTGGACAGGTGTCGTAAGGCGCGGGAGAGCGCCAGTGTGGTATCCGCCTCCTCGCCGTGTATCCCGGCGAAGATGAGGAGCCGGCAGTCGCCGCGCGGACGCCAGACCTCCAGCGGGAGCCCCAACCGCGAGCTGCCGTACGTGTTCGGCTCGAAGGCGAGGGTTCCCCACTCCACACGCGGCCGCAGGGTCATGCCGCAAACATATGGACGTTGACGACGAAGCGCTCGCAGATCTCTTCGAGAGCCTCGAGCACCGCTTCCTTCAGACGCAGGTCCGCGTGCGCGATGGTCTCGCGGAGCACGCCGACGGTGAGCTGCTCGAGATACGGCGCGGCGAGCGGCGCGTAGCTCAGATGCCAGCGTTCCGGGGCCACGCCTAGCCGGTCCCGGTCGTACGGCCGATAGAACCCGAACGCCGACCCACTCGCGATGCGCTCGTCGAGCCACTCGTGCAGCGGCCCGAACATACCGCCCGGGTCCACCTCGGCCGGGATCAGCTCGACCTCATACCCGTCGGGCCGTGCGGCCGCATCATAGACATCGAGGTCCGTCCCCCAGTGGTGGCGCGAGGCGCCGGGCAGGGCCGACCAACGCAGGATCGCGAAGACCAGGTCGCGCTCGCTCAAGCGCTCGATCTCCAGTGGCGCCGCGTCGGAATCGAGCACGGGGCGCCTGCCCGTCGCCTTGTCGTTCCAGATCGCGAGCTGCTGCTCGAAGCCGCGGAAGCCGCTGAGGATCCGGAGATCGTGGCCAGCGCCGTGGGCGGCGCGCCGCAGTTCGCGGAAGGGCCCGACCACATCCCGGTGCACGAGGACACCGAGCGAAGTAGCCTCGGCGGGCGAGCACAGATGGGATTCGGTCTGGCCGGTCAGGACGAGCCGCATATGGCAACCGATCCTAGGCGTTCGAGGCGGATGGCGCAAATGCACCCCACCGTGTCACCAGTGGACACCGGGACGGGCAACCGACTGAACGATCGGACATG
>JBDHHM010000311.1:0-6112 GCA_039589355.1 Gemmatimonadota bacterium
TTCTGGGGCATCCTGTGGATTGCTCTGGCACTCTTCGTCAGCGGCTGGTTGTTCAGGCGGGCGTTCGAGCAAGCGGCGTCGCCGGACGTGAGCAAAGAGACGTTCGAGGTCTAGAAGGCTGCTGAAAAGACTGGTCTCGGAGCGCGGTCGGCACCGGGGCCCCCCTCGCTCCACCGCTCGCGTGCGCCGCACGGGGGCATGGCACCGCCCTTCGCCGCTCACGAGTTACGCTCCGGGGAACCCCGGCGCCTCCTCAGCAACGACAGCGGCGTTTTTCAGCTGCATGCTAGGCCCGCCCCTCTGCACCTTCCGGGCATGCCTCTGCTCGTACGCCCAGCCATCAGAAGAAGGCGGTCAGCGACAGGTAAAAGGTCGTGGGTACGATGCCGTACTCAGAGGGGATATCGAACTGGGTTTCCGGCGTCCCGTCGCCGAGACCGAGGTAGACACCGCCCTGGAGGGTGACCTCGTTGGAGACCGAGTAGGAGGCGCCCGGGAAGATCAGCGCGCTCGGGTCGTTCAGGTTGCAGAGCACGAGCAGGGTGGTGCCGAACAGCGGGTGTGCCTGGAAGGCGCTGGTACTCGAGGACGAGGTAGAGATCGCGGTCGAACGCATCGACCCGCGTGTCGGCGCCGATCGTGCCGCGGAAGATCAGTTCGTCGGCCTCTTCTCTCAGTGAGACCTCGCCGCGCAGCGCGATACGTCCGACCGAGCCGGCCGCGCCGAGCGCCACCGCGGCGGACTCGTGCAGGGCGCCGGCCCAGGCAGACACCTCCCATCCTTTCCACACCGTGCGTCCACGGGCCAGTGCGGTCAGCGTCTCACCGACACCGGTGTCAGACATCCGCAGTACGAGGTCGATGTCGCTCAGCGTTCCCGGGAACGCCTGGAAGCGTATCGCGTCGACGCCGCCGCGGTACTCGCGGAATGGGTCGGCGGGATCGAATGGCGCGAACGGATCGGCCGGTGTGAGGAAAAGGGTCGTAGCCCAGGAGATCGTCTGGCGGCCGACCGTCGCTTCGAACGCGTCGGCGCTGTACTGGAGGCTGAGCCGGTCGAAGCGATGCCGCCAGAGCCAGTTTTCCGACTCTTTGATCGTCCACTGCAGGTCGAGCCATTCGCCACCGCCCGGTGTCAGCCCCCCGATGATGCTGCCCACCGGCGCCGATACGGCGCGCTGGCTGTAGGAGAGGAGGTGCTCGTAGGCGACATCCAGATCGAGTGGCCCGAGCGCCGGTATGGTCATCAGGCGCAGCCGCTGCAGGTCGCCGAAGCCACCGATGGCGAACGGGGTCGAGTCACTCCAGAGTGGAACGTTAAGGTAGTAGCCGCGAACTTCAGGCAGGTTCTGGGCGTGGGAGTCCGCGGCCCCCAGGAGGGTGAGGAGCAGGGCGAGCGTCGCCCACCTGCTCACCGTTCCGGCTCGGGCCCGCGCCGCTCGTCCGATTCGATCGCGCCGTCGACCAGCCGGATCAGCCGTCTCGAGCGCTCCATCACCCGCGGGTCGTGGGTGGCGAACACGAACGTCGTGCCCAGGTCGCGGTTCAGCTCCTCCATCATATCTAGCAGCGCGTCGCTGGCGGCACGGTCGAGGTTGGCCGTGGGCTCGTCCGCGAGTACGAGCGCCGGCTCGCCGACGACGGCGCGGATCACCGCGACCCGCTGCTGCTGGCCGCCCGACAGCTTGCCGGGCCGCCTGTTTTCGAGGCCGGTCAGGCCGGTGCGCTCGAACAACTCCCTGACACGGCGATGGCGCTCACCACCGTTCACGCCCTGTAGCAGCAGCGGGAACTCGGCGTTCTCGAGCGCGGTGAGCACGGGCAGCAGGTTGTAGGCCTGGAAGATGAAGCCGATCCGCTCGAGCCTCATGCGCGCCAGTGCCCGGCCGGACATGGCGGCAATGTCGCGCCCCTCCACCCAGATTCCGCCGCGGCTGGGACGCGTGAGGCCGCCGATCAGGTTGAGCAACGTGGTTTTGCCGGAGCCCGACGGTCCTGCCATGGCGACGAACTCGCCGGCCTCGACTACGAGTGTGACGCCGCGGACCGCCTGTACTTCTTCGGCTTCCTGCTCGAAGATTTTCCAGACCTCGTCGGTCCGCACGGCTGCCGTATTACGGTCGTTCATATTCTCAGCGCTCATCGCTCGAACTTCATCGCTTCGGCGACATCGATGCGTGTCGCCCGGTATGCAGGATAGATCGAGGCGAAGGTCCCGATCAGGAAGAGAAAGACGAGTGACTGAAGGACCCGCGCCACACGGAACAAAGGAACGAAGACTGGATCCATCGCGATGCCGGAGAAACTCCACTCCTCGTCCCAGGCGAACGAGAAATCGAGCCCATCGCGGAAGAAGAACCATGTGAGGAACAGTCCAACCGCGATGCCGATCAGGCCGCTGACGAATGTGAGGATCAAGCCCTCGGTGACTATCAGGCCGCCGGTCTGGCGCGGCGTAAAGCCGAGCGCCTGCAGCAGGCCGAACTCGCGCTTTCGGTAAAGGACCGACATGAGCACCGTGTTCACGATGCCGAGGGCGATGATGCCGAACATGATGCCCTGCCAGACGTAGTTGCCCAGGTCGTCGATACGTACCGCCGCGTCCAGCACGGGCATCGCCTCGCGCCAACTCAAGACCGTCAGATTCCCGGCCTCGATCTCGGCGCTCAGTGCTACTCGAGTCGAGAAGTACGGCGATCGTCGTCACATCGTCGCCGGAGCGCAGCCACTCACCGGCGGTCCCCAGCGGGATGTGGATCACCGCCTGGTCGACCTCGGGGACTCCGGTGCGGTAGACCCCCACCACGCGGACCAGCTGGCTGGCGATCTCGCCGTCGGCGTCCTGCGCGGTGAGCACGAGTCGCGAGCCGAGCCTGAGGTCGAGACCTTCCATCAGACCGGCGCCGACATAGGCTGCGAGCCGGTCGTCGGGCTCGAGGTAACGGCCTTCGACCAGCTTGTCGTCCAGGATCGAGAACTCCGCTTCTGCGATAGGATCGACGCCGGCTATCTGGGTCGGGCGCGCGCCGGTCGGCGAGCTGGCCAACCCGACGACGGCGAGCTGTGGTACTACGGCCAGGGTGTGCTCTGCGATGCCCGCGCTGCGCATCGCCGACTCGGCTGCGCTGCGCGCCGAGGCGACGAGCCGATCGTCGATCTTACGGCTCTTCTGGAAGTTGGGCGCCTGGATGGCGATGTGGCCGCTGCCCATGCGGGCGCCCGATCTGATCCAGTCCTCGTGGCCGCCGTCCCCTATAGACAATGAGAAGATCATCAGCGCGCCGCCCACGATCATCGCGGCCGCGGTGATCGCGCTGCGTCGTGCCTGGCGGCGCAGGTTGCGCAGTGCCAGGCGAACCAGGGTAGTCGCTCGACTCATCATAGTCCTGACAGTGTATCGGCAGGCGGCACCCGCGCGGCGCGGGACGCGGGATAGAGTGACGCCAGCAAAGCCGTTATCAAGAGCGCCATGCCGGTCCACAGCGCCATCGCGAAATTGTACTCGACGCGCAAACGAGGTCGGATGAGCGCTCCGAAGATCGTATAATCGCCGTAGATCCAACTGAGATCGGGCGGTGCGTTGTGGAACCAGACCATCACCGGAAAGGTGATGGCGGCACCGAACGCCAGGCTCAAGATCCCGAGGGCAAGTGCCTCGGATAGCACGCTGCGCACGATGGAAAAGGGCGTCGTGCCCAACGCCAGCATCACCGCGAGCTCTCGGCGCCGCTCGTACGTCGCCATCAGCATCGTGTTGGCCACCCCGAAGATGGCGATGGCGAAGACGATGAAGATGACGACGAATCTCCAACCGTCGGCCAGCTGGGCGTAGTCGAGCATCTCGGGCCGCAGCTCCGTCCACGATGCGACTTCGACATCGAGTCCGAGCGGGGACAGCGCTGCAGTCAGGCGGTCGGCGGCCTCGGGTGCCAGCCAGGGATCGGTGACCGAGGCGGCGATCTCATGGATCCGCCCGGGATCGAGAGCGACCAAGATCTGCAGGGAGGCGATCGGCAGTACCGCATACGACGCGTCAAGCTCCGCCATGCCGCTCTGGTAGACGCCGGAGACCGTGTACAGGTCGTTGCCCATCGAGCCATCCGCAGCCGGCGCGACGAGGATGACCTCGTCACCCACGTCGACCTCGAGCTGGCGGGCCATCTCTGTTCCGATGAGAATCTCGTTCGTCCCGGCCGCCGGAGCTCGACCGCGGACCATACCGTGCATCAAGCGGCTGACTCCCGCCTCGAGCTCGGGGTCAACGCCCATGAGGATGCCGGCGACGGTCGACTCGCCCGAGCTAACGAGGCCACCGGCGAAGACGCGGGGCGCCGCCGCTTCGACGACCGGATCAGCGGCGACCTCGCGCACGAGCCGATCGACGTCGGCGCCGTCGCGTCCGCCTACAGTGTCGTAGATCTTCCGTTCGGGCCTGTACTCGAGATCGTGCACCTGTAACTGGCCCGAGAGCACGCCGGTGCCGCTCTCGATCATCTCGGCGGTGAGCCCGTCCATCAGACCGATGAGCACGACGACCGCCAGGTAGCCGAAGGCGAGTCCGGCCGCCGTGATTAGAGTGCGCCGCCGGTTTCTACCGAGATTGCGCCAGCCGATACGCCACCAGGGACCCGATGCCATCGTTCGTCACCTCCGGCCGCGCAGAGACCGTAACGAGAAGAAGCTCTCGTCGATATCGATATCGAATTCCATATCCGAATAGCGGATCGAAGTTCGCTCGCCGGGCTTGTCCTCGGGAAGCATGTCCATCGCCGCCGGCACGAGCCGACCGCCCATCACACGGAAGTCGCTGAAGGTCATCGTGCGAACGAGGGTACCGTCTTCATCGTAGTAACGGGCCCACGTAGGCATCAGATCGTCTTTACGTACCTCATAGGTGATGCGCCCCCAGACGACCGCAGCCTCCGGCTTCGGCGTCAGCACGAACTCCCAGACCTCCACGCCGTCGCGCTCGCCCTCGAACTCGATCTCGATGTCGTCGAGCGGTCGACCCGCGGCAGGTAGTTCCAGATGTCGTCGCCGGCCTTCAGCGTCGCTGTGCCCGCCTCTTTGTTGGGTGCCGTGATGCGGATCAGCGAGTAGTCGGTCCCCAGCGACCAGACCTCCATGGTCATGCTGCGCTCCCAGTTCTCCGTCACCACATCCATAGTCGCGACGCCGTAACTCGACTCGCCCCGCATGATGCGGTCGACCCGGTCGATGATGTCCCGGGCAGACTCCTGGCCGTGAGCGAGTGTGGGCGCGGAGAAGAGGGTGAGCACGAGAGAGAGGGTGCGGGTGCGGTTCATGGTAGCTACCAGCGGCTCGAGTCATCTATTGACATGCTATTCTTAGTTCAGTATATATTGAACGTCCAGAACTGTCAAGCGGGCATGAACCTAAACAAAGACAACGAGAAGCTAAGGCACGAGAGCCTTCTGGGCTACGCGGAGGAGTGGGGGCTCCTCTTCGAGCGCTGGGGGCTGCCGCGCACCGCCGGCCGGATCTGGGGGTGGCTGCACGTATGCGAGCCGCCGCAACAGACAGCGGGACAACTAGTCGCTGGGGTGTGCCCGGTGCGCGGCAGAGCCACTACCGGGTGCGGCCGGACGCGTTCGAGGGGATCATGCGGCAGCGGATCGTGGGGGTGTCGCAGGCGCGGGCGCTGGCGGATCGTGGCCTGGGCGTACTCGAGTCCGCGTCGCCGGAGCGCAAGCAGCGATTGACGGCGAAGCGCGACTTCTACGCGTTCCTGGAGCGCGAGATGGAGGAGTTGCTGCGTCACTGGCACGCGCTCACGGCTGTCGCCGTGACCGCGGGGTCGCTAAAACCAGCTTCGCTCGGCGACCCGCTCCCAGCCTCTCTCTGCGCCGCCCCGAACGGGGCCGGGAGGAGCCGGGGGACCGCCGAGCGGAGTTGGTTTTAGCGACCCGGCTCGGATCCGCAGGTCAAGACGCCAGGTGGACCGCGCTTCGCGCCCGCGGCCAGCCAGCCACTCGAGTGCCGGGTCGACCGGAGCGAGCGGTCCGCCGGCTCCGACCTCCGTCGCAGCTACTCGGGAACAAAACAGATTGGTCGGTGGTCGGTGGCCGGTGGTCGGTGGTCGGTGGTCGGT
>JBDHHM010000312.1:0-3599 GCA_039589355.1 Gemmatimonadota bacterium
GACATCTTCCTCCGGCGACAGCCAGAAAGAACCGTCGCTCGTGAGGGCCGGATCGAACTGGTTCGACCAATCTCCCTTGAAGTAGATGGCGTTAACCAGAACCAGGTGCGTGAGGTCGCCCAAGACACCAGGTGCTATCAACTCTTTGATCTTGTCTTCCGTCTTCGATTCGACCCAAGCGTTGATCGTCTTACGTGCCGCTTCGGCGGCCGCCTGGTAGTCAACAGGAGTAATGGCTGCGCCATAACACTCCTTTATCAGAGAGAGGTACTCCTCGAGGAAGGCGTAACGCTTTTGAGGCCACAGTGCGTTCGCGACCAGCAATCGCACATCACCTCTCGCCTGCACGGCGTTGACCCTCGCCTGCAACGACGCGAACGCCCGGTGAAGCTCCTGCGGGGCCGCGCTGAAGTGGAGGGCGCGGGCCATCTGCCCCTCGGTGCCACCACGGGCACCAGCGTAGGTCATAGCCAACGCTGTGGATATGCTGTACGGCGAGAAGACCAGATTGCCGGGCTCCTGTCTCAACTCGCCGTATAGATCCAGAGCGAATTCGTTGTTCGCTCGAACAGCGGGATCAACCTCGGAACGGATTTCAGTTTCTTTATCGCGCTTGAGAAACATTATTCCTTACTCCGTACCGATGCGACGTCCGACAGGCCTGATCACGATGACGGCTCCCGGCTGCAGTTGTCTCGGATGTGGGCAGGTAAGAGTTGCTGTCACAGCACCGTCATCAATAGCACCGGCGCGGGACGGCGGCAAGGAAGGGGGGCCGGGAGGGGCGGGGGGCGCGACCGGCCTCAGTAGCGAAACGCGTACTGCACTTTGATGAGGAGCTGGTTCGAGTCCAGCTCCCAGCCGGTCACCTGGTCGATGACGTTGTGGTTGTAGACCACGTACAGGTCGCCCACCGGCTGGAACGTCCAGCGCAGGCGCGTGTTGGCACCCACCTGGCGGCTCTCGTTGTCATACTGCACGAAGCTGCTCAGCTGCAGGTCGGGCGAGAAGTTAAGCCGCAGGCGGGCGCCGTAGACCTCCTGCACGAAGCGCCCGGCCGGGAGCCTACCCGTGTTTCGCACCAGGCTGAGCTCGCCGGTCAGGAGTTGCCACGGCTTGATGTCGAGGCGGACCTGGACCTGGTCCAGCGTACCGTCGTAGAAGTCCCCGAACCACCAGCTTACCCGGCCGCTCACCGGCCGCTTGGCGGCGAAGTCGGCCTCAAACCGGAGACGGACCCAGTGGTACTCACCCGGCTGGATCACCACGCTGTCGGCGATCTCGAACTCTTCTACCAGACGCTCGCCCGTCGGCACGATATTGAACTCGAAGCGGTCACCGCTCTCGAAGCGCCAGTTGATCGGAGCCGTGAACACACTGTAGGACTCCCAGCGGCCGTTCAGGTCGGTGACGAAGGTGGGCATCAGCTCGTAGTACATGAGCCGTAGCCAGGACCAGCTTGGCCTAACCCTGAAGTTCACTCCACCGTTCACTTTGTGGATCCCGCGCCGCGGGACAAACCCGAGCGACGGGTCGAAGCCGTCGCCGATGCGCTTGTAGGTTAGGGCGACGTCCCAAGTATCGTTCGGGTAGTCGATCTTTCCGCCGAAAGCCGTACGGTCGCCGGTGAGACCCTCACGATCGGTGACCATGCCCCAAACACCCATCAGGAAGTTCTTATCGCCGGCCAGCCGCGAGGTCTGGAACGTGAAGTCGGCGCCGAGCAGGTAGCTGTCGGCGCGGCCCTCGGGATCGCCGACGGTGGCGATGACGCCGGCCGAAGATTCCGCCAGCACGTTACCCTTGAAGCGCGCCGCACCCATCGTCGTCGGCGCCACTAGGTCCTCGACCCGGCCCGTGTGCGTCACCAGCGCGCCGAAGTTCGAGCTCCTCACCTTGCCGTTCAGCTTACCGCCCACGATGATCGGCACCTGCTCTCCTTCGTAGAGCCCGATCTGGCGGCTGAAGAACGGAACGATATCGGGAGTGTGGAACGTGACCAGCCCGAGGCCGAAGTCGAAGATATCGGAGCCCTCGAGGAAGAAGGTCCGCTTCTCCGGGAAGAAGACCGAAAAACGCGTCAGGTTGGTGCGGCGCGAGTCGACTTCCGTCTCGGCGAAATCGGTGTTTATCGTGCCGATCGCCGTCACGCTGGGCCCGATGCGCTTGGCAACATCGAGGCTTGGCTCGAATGTCCCCTCCGTATCGGTCTCGGCGTCGGGCTTCTCGAATCCGCCTACGACCGCCGGTCGGACGACCAGCCCCAGCCCGGTCTCGAAGCGCGGGAGTTGCGTGATGCGTCCCGCCCGGCTCGTCTGGGTAATTTTCGCATCGCGGATCGGGCTCGCCCAGCGACTCACCTCCTGGATCCGCTCGGTGCGCCGCTCGACGTTGAAGCCCCACTCGGAGAGCGACGCGTCGAACGTCAGGCTCTTGAGCGGGATGCGGATCTCGGCCGACCAGCCGTAGCACCGCATCCCAGCGCGCGTCCTCGCCTTCACCGCGGCGCGCGACCAACGCGTCGAAGCGAGCTCCGCTCGGGTTTACGGCGAACACGTAGCCGGAACGCCCGTCGAGGAAGGGATCGAGAACGATCTTGATGTGGTCTTCGTTGCGCAGCTGGGGATCGCGGATCACCGAGAAGCTGACGATCGCCGCCGGGTCCGGGTCGCGGGCGAGCACGCCGATGACGATGTCGTGGAGATCGGCCACCACCCACACCTCGGTCGTGCAGATGAGTGGGCCGCCCTCTACCGGCTCGATCATCGTGAGCGACTCGATACGCTGCGCCGCCGCCCACCCGGGCTCGTCCAGCCGGCCGTCGAGACGCAACCCATCGGGGAGAGCGCCGACGGCCAGTGCGGGCCGGGCTCCGTCTGCGGAAGCGTTACGCGGGCCCGTTCCCGTCTGCTGTGCGGAGAGCGGCGCGGCGGCGCACAGCAGCACCGCGACGGCGAAGCCCAGGAGCCGGCCGAGCTGCTGGGTCCGCTGTCGGCGAGACATCAGCGCTCCACCGTGCGCACCGCGATCAGCCGCTGTAGCAGATCCCCTGTCGGCGGTCGGTAGCTCGTGGTTCGCAGCACGGCGACGCCGATCTTCGAGTCGAGATCGAATTGCAGGTCGGCGTTGTAGCCGGCGACCGAGCCACCGTGGCCGACGATCGTCACGCCATCCTGCTCGCGGACGAAGAAGCCCAACCCATAGCCCTCGGCCGGCGTCTGCGCCGTGGAGATTTCGGCGCGGCTCTCCTGTGATAGGATCTGGACGGACGACTCGCCCATCATCGCCGCGGCGAACTTCGCCAGGTCGCCCACCGTGGAGTAGATGCCGCCGTTCGGCACCTTGTAGCCGCGGCCGAAGTGCTCGCGCGTCGCCCGCTCGGCGCTCACCTCACCGGTCTCGCGGTTACGGCTGTAGCCCACCGACAGGCGCGCCGCCAGCTCCGGCGTGTTGACGATGAAGGTGCTGCTCGTCATCGCCAGCGGCTTGAAGATCTGCTCTTCCACCAACGTCATGAACGGCACACCCGCCGCGCGCGCGCTCGCCAGACCGAGCATCCCGAACCCGATGTTCGAGTAGGAGTACTCGGTCCCCGGCGG
>JBDHHM010000313.1:0-3168 GCA_039589355.1 Gemmatimonadota bacterium
GCGCCAGCAGGCGAGCCTGCGGGTCGCGCAGGTTCAGCTGGGCCGGCGCGTCGGGGTACCGGGACCGGTGAATGCGGTCTCGCTCGATACGCTGCCGGCGCCGGAGCTGCCGGTAAGTGAGGACAACGCGGTTGCAGAGGCCCTGGCTCAGGGCCCGGAATACCGTGTTGCCGTGGCAGAGGAGCGGGCGGCGAAGGCCGCGGCCAAGGCTGCCTATGGTGTGTACTTGCCGCAGGTCGACCTGTTCGCTTCGTGGCAGGCGTTCGACGAGGGGTTCTTTCCCAATGCCACATCGCGAACGGCTTGGGGCTTTCAGGTCAGCCTTCCGATTTGGGACGACGGGCAGCGCGAGATCGCGCTCTCCCGGGCAAGGGCGAATAGTGACGTCGCCCAGGCGGTGCGCCGCGACGTCGAGCTGGCCGTGCGGCGCGACGCGATAGAGGCGTATCAGGTCTACGTGACGGCGCGGGCCAGCGCCGAGCTGGCCAGGCAGGCCGTTATCGTGGCGCAGGAGAACCTCGACGTGCAGGAGACCCGTTACCGTGCAGGCGCCACGACCATCCTGGACCTGGTGACGGCCCAGGTCTCTCTGTCGGAGGCCGAGGCCGGGCTGGTGCAGTCGCGTTATTCGACCCGCCTGGCGCTGGCCGGATTAGAGGCGATCTTGGGGCGAAGGCTATTCACGAATAGAGGATACTGACGGTGAGATCGATATCCCTGAGTTTCATCACGGCGGCCGCACTGGCTGCTTGTTCGAGTGCCGAGTCGAACAACGGCGGAGGGCCCGGAGCCGGCGGCGGCCAGCCGATGGGCGTGCCGGTCGAGGTGGCGGTGGCGCACCGGGACACGGTGGTGGACGCGATCGTCGCGACGGGACAGATCGAGGCGGTCCAGTCTATCGAGTTGCGGCCGGACGTCGGCGGCCGGCTGGTGGAGATCTTCATGCGCGAGGGGAGCGAGGTGGCGCGTGGGACTCCGCTGTTCAAGATCGACGATGCGGAGTTGCGGGCCCAGGTCACGCGGCTGGAAGCGGAGCGCGACCTCGCGCTCCAGGCTCTGGAACGCACTCGCGAGCTCATGGAACAGAACGCGTCCTCGGAAGCGGACCTAGAGTCGGCCGAGGCGAACGCCAGGAGCACCCAGGCGCAGCTCGATCTACAGCAGCTGCGGCTCGATAGGACGGTGGTTCGGGCGCCGTTTTCGGGGTCGGTCGGCGCGCGGTTTGTGAGCCTGGGCGACTACGTCACTTCGTCGACGCGACTCGTCACGCTGCAAACCGTCGATCCGCAGCGCGCGGTCTTCCAGATACCGGAGCGCTACGCCCAGCGCCTGCAGCTGCGTCAGGAGGTGACCTTCCGCGTGGCGGCGTTGCCCGACGTGGAGTTCACCGGAGTGGTCGACTTCGTCGATCCCGTCGTCGCGCTTCCCGCCCGCACCATTGCGGTTAAGGCGGAGGTCCCCAACCCCAGCCGTGACTTGAAGACCGGGATGTTCATCGAGGTGCGGCTGGTCACCGACGTTCGCCCGAACGCCGTCGTCGTGCCCGAGGACGCGATCCTACCGCTCTCGGGGGCGGACTTGGTATGGGTGGTCTCGGAGGGCACGGCCTCGCGTCGCCAGGTCGAGCTCGGCGTCCGGATCCCCGGGTTCGTCGAGATAATCAGCGGTGTCGACGCCGAAGAGCAGGTCGTCGTCGGTGGGCTGGAGCGGCTCTCCGAGGGCGTGCCCGTGATGGCTACCGTGGTCGAGCGCTAGGTGCTGGGAGGGAGTGTGGCGGCTGACCCGGTGCCGGAGTTCGGATCCACCAAGCCGGAGTGGAGGGACTTACCTACCTGCTGCCCATGCAGGCGCCGCCACACGTAAGTTCTTCTGTCCGCGCAATCGGAGTGACAGAGAGGAAGCAGCGCAGGGGGCCTGAACTGCTCCCTCTCCATCGTGGCCGCCGGGCGGGGGCCTCTCACCGAACCGGCCCCTCTTCCTCGTCGTGTCGGCGTAACGCAAGGGGCGCGTTATTGCTCCGGGCCCGGCGCCGGACGCGCTGACGCGCGCCTACCCCACGTTACACGCCTGAGAGCCGGGGGCGTACGGTTTGTCGATGAACTGGGAGTACGGCCTGACGAAGGGTCTCATGCCTGGGATGAACAGGATCGCCGAGGTGGCGATTCGGCGCGGCCTCCTCCGCTAGTTCACCTATCTCGAGTGCCGCGAAAAGAATTCGATCATCTCGGCGTTGACCGAGATGTCCAGGTTGGACAAACCGAAGTCGGGTGGGAACTGCACCCCCGGCCACGTATGACCACCGCCATCGATCCCGATCAGTCTGACCTCGGCGCCGGCGTCGCAGTTATCGTAGGTCTCGCTCCACGCCCGCGTCCCTTCATCTTCGATGTCCGGAAACCACTCGACCGGTGCGGCACCGGTGCACCCGTTGAGCTCCGTCCACATGGCGACGCGGCAGTGCTGCAACCGGAGCCGCAGCCGCGAAAATGTCCTCCATCTGGCAGGCAACGTCGTACGTGAATAGCGAGCCCATCGACATCCCGGCTGCGTAGATACGGCGCTGATCAATCGCCAGACCGTCCCTGAGGTGGGCGATTAGTTCGCGGGTGAAGCCGAGATCTTCGGGCAGCCAGAAATAGGGAGGTTCGGGAATGCACTCTTCCACCGGTATGTCATCGGTGCACGGTCGAGTGGGAGTCCCGTTCGGCCAGACGGTGATGAACCCGGCCTCGTCCGCATACGTGTCCATTCCGCTCCAGCTATGAAACGAGGGGCCCGTGTCGCCGGCCCCGTGGAAGATGATCAGAAGCGGGGCCGGTCGGGACGGGTCGTAGTCGGGTGGGAGGTGCAGCTCGTATTGCCGCCTCCACTCCTCGTACATTATGTACTCGCCGAGGACGCCCACCCCGTCCCAGGGCTCCGTCGCCGTTTCGTTTCCACAGGCGGTCACGACCGTCAGCAAGAACACTGCAGACCGGCCCCAGCTCCGCGGGGAGACGCGGCCTCGCTTCAATTCGACGCTCATAGTCTGTATCGGTTTGGGGGCATAAAGACCAGTCATAGTCCTAGAGTGGCCAGCCGAGCCGCTCCTCCAGCGCCCGGCGGCGGCTGCGGCTCAGCTTGAGCTCGGTGCCGTCCTTGAGGTGGATCACGTAGTCTCCGTGGAAG
>JBDHHM010000314.1:0-2424 GCA_039589355.1 Gemmatimonadota bacterium
AGCTGCAGACCTGGCGCGACATGAACCTGGCGGTTGTCAGAGACGTGCTCCCGGACCAGTCGGTTCGCGTCGATACGAGCGCGGCGTTGCCCGAGCGCTGCTACCGCGAGGTCCAGCAGGACGAAGCGGGTTTCACCGTGTACGGCACACTGATCTGGCGTAATGATCCGTGGTTGACGAAGGGAACAGTGTACGCGCGTGACTTTGGGCCGGAACGGAATCGCCGGCTCCAGGCGCTGTATCCGGGGCGCCGATCATACCTCTATGCTCCGCTGAACCCAGAGCCCGGTGCACAACCGGTGCTGAGTCCGCTGGCCCGGCTCGGCAGCCGGGTCGGTACCTCGGAGGGCGAATGAGCGGGCCAGGCGATCGGCGGTGGAGAGTGCATCTCCTGCTGGCCGTGCTGATCGGGGTCGTCGTTGCCGTGCTGGGCGTTTGGGCGCAGAACGAATCGCTGGTCGGCGTCAACTACGACGACGGGATCTACGCACTGCTGGCTAAGGCTCTCGCGCACGGCGAGGGGTATCGGGTGGTGTTTCTGCCGGTCGACGTCCCCGGCGTGAAGTACCCGCCGCTGTACCCGATGAGCCTCGTCCCCTTCTGGCTGTTGAGCGGATCCCAGGAGGCGGCTCTCTACGCCATGAAGCTGGCGAACGGGATCTACATCGGCGCCGCCGCGGGACTCTTCGCCTTCCTGCTCATGGACCTCGGCATTCTCGTCACACCGTTGGCGGTTGTAGTAGCGCTCCTGGGTTTTGTAGCGGGCTCCATGATGTTGGTGGCCAGCGGCCTGCTGTCGGAGCCGCTCTATCTCGCTCTCCTTTTCCTCGCCCTCTGGCTGACCGACCGCACGTCCGAGAAACCGACGTCCGGTAGGCTCGTCGCCATCGGAGCCCTGACAGGACTAGTGCTCCTCACCCGCACCGTGGGCGTTGCGCTCTTGGGTGCCGTGCTGTTCGCGACCTGGCACCGCTGCGGCCGCCGCTCTGCGTCCGCAGCCGCGGCTGCGGCGCTGCTGGTTGCTGCGCCCTGGATCGTGTACGCGTTTCTCCGATCGGGCCGTGTGCCGGATCTCCTCGTGCCCGGTTACGGATCGTACGGGCGCCTGTACCTGGCCCTGATCGCGGACGCGCCCGTGGCCGCCCTCGATGTGGCCGTCACTAACGTCGGAGCCATACTGCAGACGCTGGGCGGCAAGCTCGTGCCCGAGGCGGGAGCGACCGTCGAGTCGTTCGTCGGAGCTGCGCTGATCATGCTCGCGGCGTTCGGCTCGCGCCGGATCTACCGCAGGGCGCCGGCGACCGCCACATACCCGTGGCTCTACCTCGTCCTGGTCTCTCTGTGGGTGTTCCCACCTTTCCGTTTCGTCTTCATCCTCTTCCCGCTGCTGCTCGCCCTCGCTGCCGTCGGTTTCATGTCGCTGGCGCATTGGGCGGAGGAGAAAGCGAAGGCGAAGCTGGGTGAGCGACCGTGGCTGCGGATCGCGATCCTCGTCGCTGGCGCTGCGGTGCTCGTCCACCAGGCCTACCTGGAGCTTGGTTCGGTGGGCGCCCGCGTCTGGGACGGCGGCCAGCTGGTCAAGTCGGCGGTGGGCCAGGAGGTGATCGACTGGGTCAACGCGAACACCGAGCGGGATGCTGTGGTGGCATTCGAGTTCGATCCGCTCATCGCCCTGCACACCGGCAGGCGGGTTGTGCCGAACAACTACGTGCCGGTGCATTCGTGGTATAGTCGCGGCGATCCTCCGACCGACAGCCTGGCGCGACTGTTCGCCGGCATGGGCGTGGACTACGTAGCGGTAAGGCGGCATATCCCGGCAGCCACCGAACCGATCGATCGGTTGCTGGGAGGTTACCCGGGCAGTCTCGAGCTCGACTACGTAACGCCGGGAGGCGTATTGATCTTCAAGACGGACCTCGAGGCGCTCCGCGCGCCGCAGCGAGGTGACAATAACGTGGGTGGGGTGGAGGAATGAGAGATTTCTCGCTTCGAGCTATGACGGCGGATCCGAGAAGGGCGCGGATCTTCGTGGCGGTCTGCGTGGCGCTGGCGACCGTGGTCGTCTACGCAAACTCGCTCGGCAACAAGTTCGCCTACGACGATGTGGTGATCGTCGAAACTCGGGAGACGGCGCACGGCGTAGGCAACATTCCCGAGTTGATCACCGAGCCCTACTGGGTCGAGGACTATTTCCCCGGCGGCATCTACCGTCCGTTGACCATGGCCAGTTTCGCCGTCGACTGGTCGATCTGGAACGGTAACCCATTCGGCTTCCACCTCGTCAACGTTGTCTTGCACGCCGCCGTTAGCGCTCTGGTAGCTCTCTTCCTGCTTCTCTTCTTCCCCTGGTGGGCGGCGCTGGCCGGCGGCCTGGTGTTCGCTGTGCACCCGGTGCATACCGAGGCCGTCGCCAACATCGTTGGG
>JBDHHM010000315.1:0-2926 GCA_039589355.1 Gemmatimonadota bacterium
GCCCGGGATATCCGCACCGCCAGGTCCTCGCCCGCCGTCGCCTGGAAGAGGAGGAGACGGTCCGTTATCTCTCTGCGCTCTTCCTCTCTCGCTCTCACACCTGCGAGCGGGTCCTCGTAAGAACCCATCGAGCCGGGAGCAGCCTGGCCGCTGATCGAGTCGCCTGCCAGTCCGGCGAAGAAGTCGTACTGCGCGCGCTCCAGCGCCCACTCCCCGTCGACCAGTCGCTCGTACAGGTCTGTGAAAACGGCGAGTGCACCCAGCGAGTCGCCCGTCATCAATAACAGAGTACCGTGCTCGAGGCGCGCCATCGGGCCGAGCGGCATTCCGGCCGTCGTCCTTACCTGGCTGTACTCGCCGGCGAGCATCTCGCACGATGCGATGGCAGCCTCGAGATCGCCCGCCTTCCGCTGGACCCGGGCGACGGCGACCAGGGCTTCCCCTTTGAGCACCGGATCGGAAATCCCGGCGAACGCGCGCTGGTAGGATGCCGCGGCCGAGCGGTAACGATTCTGCTGAAACTCGCGCTCCTGGCCGGTCCGCATGTTCGCCGCAGCCGAAGGCGGCCAGTCGGACGCAGTGGGCGCTGGTAGCGAACCGTCGGGGCGGAAGAGCAGATCGGCGGCCGGCAGCGAAACCGTCTCGAGGCCTCCTCCACCAGCGCCGTTTCTGTTTTGAGACTGTCGAGAGCAGCTACGAGGTCTGCGGCATGCGGATCGGCACGGCCAGCAACCCTAACGGAGAAGACCCGCTCGGCCTCTTCGATGTGCTCGGCGATCGTGTCGCCTACAAGCTCCGCGAGCGCACGGTGCTCGCCGAGTCTCCGCTGCTCAAGTAGCGCCAGCTCGTTCCGGATGCCCCGAAAGGCGAGGTAGCTGAGCGCGAGACTCGGAATACCGACGCCGAGCAGGAAGAGCAGCGGGATCTTCCTGCGCTTGAGTAACGACAGCTCCATTGGATTCAGCGATCGCGACGAGACAGTCGCCGCGTTTCACTCTCCGTCGTAATGGTGCCGTCGCCTGCACGAAGGCGCAAGTGTGTTAGTGGAGCAACTCCTTGATCTCTTCGCTCGACAACAATTTCCCCACCGACCTGACTTCGCCGTCTACGACCAGCCCGGGCGTCAACATGACACCCTGGCTCATGATTTCCTTGAGGTCCGTCACCTTCTCCAGCTGGTAATCGATGCCGAGCTCGCGTGCGGCGGCCTCGGCGTTCTCGGCCAGCTTCTCACAGCTTGCACATCCCTTACCCAGTATCTGAATCTTCATATATGAAAGCTCCTATCCGTGAATCGCTCCGTAGATCAAGCCTGCAACGGTGGACATGACCACCACCAGCGCCACGTAGACCAGCGTCTTACGCGTCCCGATCACGCTCCGAATCACTAACATATTGGGCAGCGAGAGCGCTGGTCCGGCCAGCAAAAGCGCCAGCGCTGGTCCGGCGCCCATGCCGTTCCCGATGAGCCCCTGCAGGATCGGTACCTCGGTCAGCGTGGCGAAGTACATGAACGCGCCGGCGATCGACGCGAAGAAATTGGCGAAAAGCGAGTTGCCGCCCACCGCACCGCTCACCCAGGCCGACGGGACGAGCCCCTCCTGGCCCGGGCGACCCAGCAGCATCCCGGCGATCAACACGCCTACCAAAAGTAACGGCAGGATCTGTTTGGCGAACTTCCACGACTCGGCGAACCAGTCGCCGGGCTCGCCGGCTCGCGTGCTGGTGATGACTGAGAGCCCGATCACAGCGACCGCGAACGGGATCAGCGGTTCGCCCGGGAGGAGGACCGCGAAGACCGAAGTGGGAACGACAACCGCCGCGACCTTCCAGAGCTCAAGATCGAACCAGCGTACCAGGATCGCGGCGAGCGCCAACGCAACCAGACCGGTGATCATCCACTTCGCGGAGTAGACCGCATGCCAGAGGCCGACCTGTTGAGCAGGCTCGCCCCAGTTGGCGAAGATCAGAACACCGACCAGGCTCGCAAAGAATAGCGCGTTCTGCCACAGCGGCCGCTTTACCTCCGGCTCCGGCATGCGAGCCTGGATCCGTGCCTTCTCCATCTCCTCCACCCGGAAGATAAAGTGCATGAACAGCCCAATGACTACGCTAAAGACGATCGCGCCGACGGCGCGGGCGACGCCCAGCTCGAAACCCAGCACGCGGGCGGTGAAGATGATCGCTAGTACGTTGATCGCCGGGCCGGCGTAGAGAAACGCCGACGCCGGACCGAGACCCGCACCCATGCCGTAGATCCCGGCGAACAGCGGCAGCACCGTGCACGAGCACACCGCCAGCATCGTCCCCGATACCGACGCCACGCCGTAGGCCACAACCTTGTTCGCACCCGCACCGAGATACTTCATCACCGAGGCGTGACTCACGAAGACGGCTATCGCGCCGGCGATGAAGAAGGCGGGGATCAGACAGAGGATGACGTGCTCCTGGGCGTACCAGCGGACCAGGTAGAGCCCTTCCCAGAAGGCGCCGGGCAGACGACCCAACCCACGCAACCACTCCACCGGCAGATAGAAGCAGAGCAGGAACACGCCGACGATGACGACCAGCGCCTTCCACTCGCGGCGCCAAGCGGTGGACGCTGGGCCGGTGGTTCGGTGCGTCGGTGCGTCGGTGTGGCGGTGTGGCGGTAAGCCGGTGGCCGGTGCGCCGGTAGCCGGTGAGTCGCTGTGCGTGGTGCCCGATCTCACGACACGAGCCCGGCCCGTTCCCGCGCCTGCTCCTCCAGAACCCCCTCGACGCAGGAGAAGAAGTTCAGCACACAGGGCGTCCGCAGCGAGTAGAAGACCCGGCTGCCTCGCTTCTCGTCCCGTACTATCCCGGCGTTCTTCAGCACCGCCAGGTGCTTCGAGATCGTCGAGACGTCGGCGTCCACCATCTCGTTCAGCTCGCAGACGCAGCGCTC
>JBDHHM010000316.1:0-2593 GCA_039589355.1 Gemmatimonadota bacterium
GCCGGGTCGGCGACGAAGATCTTCTTGTCTTCCGGCGTGGCATCCCAGAACATCTTGGTCACATACCACGGACGGTAGGCGTCGTGAATCATCACGCCGTACCCGTAGGGCTCGAGCGTCCGGTGAGCACGGAGCAGCGCTTCCGCCGCCGGCCGCTGCAGGAAGGCCCTGGGCTGCTGATAGAAGACGGCACCCATGAAGTTATTCGTCGACGCGTAGCGGATATCGAGCTTTATTGTGGGGTCGAGGGCGGCGAGATCGACTAGGTCCGGCTCACGAAACTCCCCATCTTCGTGCGGCGGCGTCGCCGCCAAAGCCTCCGAGCGAAGCTCTTCCACCCGGCGCACCGGGCGAATCTCGTACGTCCCCCCTTCCCCGGGACCGACGGCGCGCCGCTCGAAAGCCACGCTCGCAGCCTCCACCGCGGTCGCTCTCCCGCCCGCATCCCGTCTGAACACGAGTCGCTCGCCATGGTAGAGCCCCCAGTTGGGGAAGTTGAACACGTCCCGGCTCACTTCCTCCAGCGGATAGAGGAAGAACCACTCGATCAAGGCGTGCAGCTGGCCCTCCTTCTCGAGGATGAACAGCGTGTTGTGGTCCCAACCGTACTCGCCGATCAGCCCCTGCCAGCTCTCGGCGGCCGGCGCAGGACGGTCCAGCGAGCTTCGGGTCACCGTGTCGCGGCCGATAACCAGCCTATCACCGGCGATGGGCAGAATCGAGCCGCCCTGATCCTGGCGGCCGTCCACCACAAGGGTGTCACCGCGCGATCGCAACTCGAAAGCGATGCCGCCCCGGGTCAGCAGGCCGAACAGTCGGCCGTCCCACTCGAGCAGGTCGATGCCGGCATCGCCGATCATGTAGCGTCCGGCAAGCTCGCGTGCACGTTCGAGTGACAGCGGCTCCGTCCGCAGGGGCGTCGGCAGCGGGCTGCCTTCCTTCACCGCTAACATCACATCCAGCGCCAGGTCGGCGATGAGGTCGGTGACCGCGTTGGTCGCGTCCATAGTCGTCACGACCACGACCCCCAGCTTCTCGTCCGGTAGCGCGCCCAGTTCGGTCGCGAAGCCATAGATGGCGCCGCCGTGCCCGATGCGACGCTGTCCATCCAGCTCCCCGATCGAGAAGCCGAGGCCGACTCCCGTAGTCGCATCCGACCTCGCGAACTGCGGCGTCCACATGGAATCCAGAGTCTCGGGTGCGAGGATACGCTCGCCGTCCCGCGAACCGCCGGCGAACAACGCGCTCAGGAAGTAGCCGAGATCGACCACGGTCGAGTACATGCTTCCCGCCGGCGACATGCCCAGTTGGAACGTGGGCGCTTCGTACTCCCTGCCGTCGTACGCCCACATGTAGGCGGTGGCGAGCTTATCGATCAGCGCCGGCTCGGGCTCGAAGGCGCTGTGCCTCATCCCGAGCTGTGTGATGACTGTACGCTTAACGTACTCGGCAAACGGGACGCCTTGGGTGCGCTCGAGCACGTAGCCGACCACACCGATCCCGGCGTTCGAGTACTTGATCCGCGTCTGCGGCTCGTACACCAGCTCGGTCGAGTTCAGGCTTGCCACTGTGGCGGCGAGCGACGGCTCGCTATCGTCGAAGTAATTGCCCACCGGGGGCTCGCGAACGAGGCCCGAACGGTGCGACATGAGCTGCCTGAGCGTGATCGGCGTCCCGAACCGATTACCCGGCGCGAAGTCCGGCAGGGACTCGGTGACCGGCGCGTCGAGATCCAGGTCGCCACGCTCAACCAGCTGCATCACGGCGATGTCGGTGAACAGCTTCGAGACCGAGCCGACGCGATATACGGTGCGGGCGGTGGCCGGGACATCCTCGTCGGGATCGGCGTACCCGAAACCCTGCGCCCAGACGATCTCCTGATCGTCCACCAGGGCGATGGAGAGCGCCGGCAGCTCCTTAGTCTCCATCTGCCACTCGATGACCGATTCGAGCAGCTCTACCACCTCGGCGTAGTCCGGCCGGGCGGGAACGTTCTCGCCCCCAGGCCTGCAGGAGATGGCAAGAAAGAGCGCCAGCGTCAGGCAGGTGAGCCCCAGGGTTCGGGCTTTACGGGTCAAGCGATCTCGAAGATTCGGCATAACTCTGACTCCAGTCTTTCTATTGTCTGCGTCTAGTCGGTAGCGTTTGGGCGACGAGCTCGGGCAAGCTGCCACCCGGTCGGACCGAACGCAACGGCGCCGGTCCTTGAGGCAGCCGCCCGCTGTCGATACAATCCCTCGACGCAGCGTGTCCCGATCCTCAGAACAGCCCAGTTACTTTCGCAGCCGCCCGGTCAGCCCGGGCTAGACGGTAATGACGCTACGCAGGCTATTGATTCGTGTAGCATCCTCCGCCGGTCTCGCGCTCTTGGCCTGCGCATCCCTAGCCTGGGGGCAGCAGAGCCACCCGGATCGCCGAGCCCCCCATCGTCGATGGCGCGCTGGACGATCCGGCATGGTCGCAGGAGGAGGCCGCCGGCGACTTCATCCAGCGAACGCCGCGGGACGGAGAGCCGGCGACACAGCAGACACGGTTCCAGATCCTCTTCGACGACCAGGCGCTGTATATCGGCGTCTGGCTCCTCGACTCCGAC